>JAFTLM010000164.1 GCA_017455945.1 Clostridia bacterium
AAAAAACGAATTTAGTGAAATTTAAGGAGATTAAAAATTATGGCAAATAACAAGACAAAAGTAGTAACCGGACTCGTAAGACTTTCCTACGCAAACGTATGGGAGCCTAAGGCAGCAACAGAGGGCGCAGTTCCCAAGTACAGTGTTTCTCTCATCATCCCCAAGTCGGATACCGAGACTATCGCAAAGATTAACGCAGCTATCGATGCAGCCATCGAGGAAGGCATCGGTAAGTTCGGCGGCAAGAAGCCCAACAAGGCGGCTCTTAAGACTCCGCTCCGTGATGGCGATATCGAACGTGAGGACGATGAGGCTTAC
The DNA here is from genome assembly GCA_017455945.1 of Clostridia bacterium. Lineage (GTDB taxonomy): Bacteria > Bacillota > Clostridia > Oscillospirales > CAG-272 > RGIG8775. Next base: position 319 of record JAFTLM010000164.1, read on the forward strand.
GCAAATGCGTACTTCATCAACGCAAACAGCACCACAGCTCCTCAGATTGTCGACACCAAGGTTCAGCCCGTGCTTGACAGAAGTGAGGTTTACAGCGGTGTGTATGCAAGAGTATCCATCAACTTCTATGCATTCAACTCCAACGGCAATAAGGGTATTGCCTGCGGTCTTGGCAACATTCAGAAGGTTCGTGACGGTGAGCCTCTCGGCGGCAAGACCAATGCCTCCGCAGAGTTTGGCGCACTTGATGGTGACGACGACCTGCTTTAATAACAACGGTGGGGGTGGTGGAGCAATCTACCACCCTTATGCCCGTTAGGAAGGTGAAAATGAGAACTATCAGCATAGACATTGAAACTTACTCTTCGGTTGACCTTACCAAGGCGGGTGTGTACCGCTATGCCGAAAGCCCGGACTTTGAGATTCTGCTCTTCGCATATGCCGTTGATGGTGGCGAGGTAGTGGTAGTGGATGTTGCCCGTGGTGAGCATATTCCGAAGGAAATTATAGACGCGCTTACAGATGAGCGCATACACAAATACGCTTTTAACGCGCAGTTTGAGCGTGTTTGTCTTTCCCGTTTTTTAGGTTACCCCGTCGGTGAGTATATTAACCCGGACTCGTGGTTTTGCACGATGGTGTGGTCGGCTACTCTCGGTCTGCCTCTTTCCCTTGAAAAGGTAGGACTCGTTCTCGGTCTTGAGAAGCAGAAGCTGACAACCGGTAAGGACCTTATTCGTTATTTTTGTAAACCTTGTGAACCTACTATCGCAAACGGCGGTCGCACCCGTAATTATCCGCGTCACGCCCTTGATAAATGGGAAGATTTCAAGGCTTACAACAAGCGTGACGTTGAAACCGAGATGTCCATTCAGCAGAGGCTTTCGGCTTTCCCGGTATCCGATACCGAGTGGGAGAACTATCATCTCGACCAACGCATCAACGACTACGGCATAGCTCTCGACACCGATTTTGTTGACCACGCCATAGCCTGCGATGCCGTAACTACTACAAAGAACACCGAGCGTACAAAGGCGCTCACGGGTGTAGACAATCCCAACTCCCCGGCGCAACTCAAGGCTTGGCTTGTGGAGCAAGGACAGACGATTGAGAACCTTTCCAAGGCAGAGGTCGCACGCCTTCTCAAAGATGCAAGCGGAAACGTGGAAGAAATCCTGCGCCTACGCCAAGAACTCGCAAAGTCAAGCATTAAAAAATACGTTGCAATGAAAACCGTTGTCAATGCTGATGACAGAGCGAGAGGTCTTATTCAGTTTTACGGCGCAGCACGCACGGGGCGTTTTTCGGGGCGAAATATCCAAGTTCAAAATTTACCACAGAATCACCTTGATGACCTGCCGAAAGCAAGAGAAATGGTACGAAATGAGGCTTGTATGGCTATCGAGGAAACCTACGGCAATATCCCAAATGTACTCTCCGAGCTTATCCGTACCGCTTTTGTACCGAAGGACGGACACCGATTTATCGTATCCGACTTTTCCGCTATCGAGGCGAGAGTTCTTGCTTGGTATGCAGGTGAGGCTTGGCGTTTAGATGTCTTCCGTGAAGGCGGAGATATTTATTGCGCATCAGCATCGCAGATGTTCGGAATTCCCGTTGTTAAAAACGGCGTAAACGGACACCTCCGTCAAAAAGGTAAAATTGCAGAGCTTGCCCTCGGTTATGGTGGCTCGGTAGGCGCACTGAAAGCAATGGGTGC
>JAFTLM010000165.1 GCA_017455945.1 Clostridia bacterium
CAACCGCACCCATTGCTTTAAGTGCGCCTACCGAGCCACCGTATCCAAGAGCCAATTCTGCAATCTTGCCTTTTTGACGGAGATGACCGTTTACACCGTTCTTTTCAACGGGAACACCGAACATCTGACTTGCAGATGCACAGTAGATGTCACCACCTTTTTCAAATACATCAAGACGCCACTCCTCGCCTGCATACCAAGCAATGACTCTAGCCTCGATAGCGGAAAAGTCCGATACGATAAACCTATGTCCCTTGGCGGGAACGAAAGCCGTTCTTATAAGCTCGGATAATACACTTGAGATATTGCCGTAGCATTCCTCGATGGCGTTATAGTCATTGGCTTTTATACACGCTCTCGCACCCGCAAGATCTGATAGATGGTTTTGCGGAAGGTTCTGGACTTGAATGAGTCTGCCTGAATATCTACCCGTGCGGTTTGCACCATAGAATTGGATAAGTCCCCTCGCACGGCTATCTGCACATACGGCATTACGCATAGCGATATATTTTTTCACGCTTGATTTTGCTAGCTCTTGACGGAGTTTCAAGATTTCCTCTACATTGCCCGTTGCATCTTGGAGTAACCTTTGCACCTCGCTCTTTGAGAGGGAATGCACCGCCTGTCCCTGTTCCACAAGCCAAGCCTTGAGCTGCGCCGGGGAGTTGGGGTTGTCTATACCCGTTATGCCTTTTGCCTTACGCTCGGCTGCCGAGGTGTTGACCTCGTCACAGGTAATTGCGTGTTCTACGAAATCCATATCAAGGGCAATGCCTAAATCGTTGATTCTTTGGTCGAGGTGGTAATTGTCCCATTCGGTATCGGATACGGGGAAAACGGAAATAATGCGTTGAATATTCATTTCCGCCTCAACGTCACGCTCGTTATAATCTTTGAATAAATCCCACTTTTCAGGGTTATGGTAAGGATAGTTTCTTGTCCTATGACCGTTTGCGGCAGTAGGTTCACAAGGCTTGCAGAAATAACGAATAAGCTCCTTACCGAAGGTCAGCTTTTTCTTCTCAATGCCGAGAACCTCACCCACCTTTTCAAGGGATAAAGGTAAACCGAGCGTTGCCGCCCACACCATCGTGCAGTACCAAGAATCGGGACTAAGGTAAGTACCCGTCTGCAAGCCGAGAAATCTTGACAGGCAAATACGCTCAAATTGAGCATTAAAAGCGAATTTTTTAATATTACTATCGGTCAAAGCGGCAATAATATCGGCAGGGATTTTCTCACCACAGGCAAGGTCAACCACACGAGTTTCACCACCGTCTACCGAATAGCCAAAAAGCAGAATCTCAAAATCCTCGCTCTCCACGTAACGATAAACGCCCGCTTTGGCAAGGTCGACACTGCTATAAGTTTCTATATCTATTGAAATTGTTTTCATTGAATTTTCCTTCCTTTTGAGGTAAGGGCGAAAGGTTGCCCCCTCGCCCCCAGTTTTGCCCTTAGTTGCCGAACAGTTCATCGTGGGGCAACTCATCAAACTCCTTGGTCGCATCGGTCTTACCGCCCAAAGGTTCGCCGTCACGCACCTTCTGGATGTTACCAAGACCACAAGCGATGCCTTTATTACCGTTAGAGTTGAATGCATAGAAGTTGAGAGAAACCCTCGCATACACACCGCTATACACCTCACTACGGTCAAGGATAGGCTGCACTCTGACATCTACGATTTGAGGTGCGTTAATGCTATTTGCGTTTACAAAATAAGCATTCGCATATGCCTCGTCATCCTCACGTTCGATATCCCCGTCACGAAGGGGAAGCTTGATTGCCGCCCTATTGGGTCTTTTGCCACCGAACTTGCCGATGCCTTCCTCAATTGCTGCATCGATAGCAGCGTTGATTTTTGCTACGGTTTCCGTGTCGCTCTTGGGAATGATAACGGAAACGCTATACTTGGGAGTTGCGCCTTCGGTGGGTGCTTTAGGCTCCCATACGTTTGCATAAGAAAGTCTTACTAAACCTGTTACTACTTTTGTCTTATTTATTGCCATAATTAAAAATCTCCTTTTATTTCATCGAATTCGTTTTTTGCCGATACATTGATTGCGGGGCGCTTGTCTGTATCGGGAACAAGCGTTGGTTTGCCTTGGGGTTTCGTTATCAAACCACCGAGGATTTGTGTGAAGTCCTTTTTACCCATCAGCTTTTCCATCTCGGTTATGCTAATAAGCGTGTGTTTGAAGATGTCGTGATACCCGGCGGACTCCGCTGCCTTTATCACCTCTTGTTCATCGGCATACTTTCTTACCGACCTGCCTTCAACGAGTTTGAAGCCTTGCCACTCCTTACCACCAAGAGCCTGTGTAAGCGCATATTCCTGTATTTCGTCCGCCCATTTCTTGATGTCGGGGAGCTTTGCCAAGACACCTTCAATCTCGGCATCGGTGAGTAGCGGCGGGAGCTTGAACTCTCCTTGTGCCAGCCTTAGCTTGTCTTCTGCTCTTGCTCGGCACTTTGTTGCCGCCTTGCAAAATAGGCACCATTCGCCCGGACAATAACTGCCTTCACCCTTGTATGCCATTTCTGCCTTGGGTTTTAGTTCCTTTTCTGCCCATTTCCTAAGTTTGCAAGCCGTGGTTTCCCAGGTTGAGCAATTGTCCCTTCGGGGTTGGAAAATCGTGAGTTTGACCTTTTTTATTTGATACTGCTCATCGAACTTTTGTAGCCCGCCGAGGGAATAAAGTTTCATTTGCGGGTTATCTTCTGCCTCCACAAGCACACCTTGACCGTACTTGAAATCAATGATGTGCAGCCTGCCACGGCTAACGATAATCGCATCACCTGTACCGTAACCTTCGGGAACGAAACAAGAAAAGTCGAGTCGCTGTTCTATAAGGACTTGGGCATCAGGGTCGCGCCTACGTTCCTTTAAGAACTGCTCATACACAAAGTCCGCGTAATCGTCCGTGTGCATTTCCATTTCATCACTATCCCAGACGGATACGGGTCTTTCACTGCGGAGCTTTAACCTGCGTTTGAGCTTATGCTCTGCCAGGGCATGTGCCGCTGAACCCTCCGATGCAGCCGCCGTAGTTCTATCCTCAAACTCAAGCTCAAGTCGAGCAGACGGATTGCAATTTAACCAACGGTGGGATGCCGATGCAGAAAGCAATGCGTGTTGATTAGGTGGCATTCTTTTCACCCCCTTTACCCTGGGGTTCGCAGATGGTGATGCTATCGACCATATCACCCGGCACGATGACCATTACCTTGCGGGTCTCGCCAAAGAGCTTTTTAAGTAGTCGCTCCTTGACGGACACCGTCTTGCAGGAAACCATACCGTCTTTCTGCGGGGTCTTTGAAACATTGATTTTGAGATTATGTTTTATTTTTATTTCCTCCTTTGAAGGCTCGTTTCGTGTTGTCCTTCGTTATACGGAGAAAACAAGGGTCATTTTCAAGGGGTGTTTTCAAAAAAAGTTTGAAATTTTTTCTGCACCTGCTTTAAGGTTTCTTTTACGGACATCCAAGAGGCACCTTCCGCCCTTGCAACATCGGACAGGGACATACCGTCCATAAGCATTTTTACTCGTCTGCGTTGCACCTCGGTCAAGGTTGCAAGGAACTGCGCCACACGGTTTTCTTCCTCTTTATTTGTATAGAGGGTGTCTGGGGTGTCCTGATCTGCAAAGTCCAAGCCTTCATACAGGAGCTTGTCTATTGAAAAAGGACAGTGATAACGCATTTTGCGTTCATAGTTTTCTTCTTGACGTCGGCTTGCCGTGATGTACTCACCAAGAGCCTCGTCCACTTCGACTTCACTTTTTGTGCCGTCTGCAAATTGATAGATAATTTTCATTTTTGTACCTCGTTTGACTTTTGAATTTCTCAAAACGGGATACAAAAAAGAGCCTACGGTCATATACCAACCATAGGCTCTCCTGGAAAAAGGCGCAGCAAAAGTACGGTGGTATACAATTTCGCTTTCCGCCGCGTTTCCACGGAAGAAAATTACTCTATGTATCCCATCGTCTTTTAATGGCCACTCAAAGACTATTTGAGATTGAATTTTATGCAGTTTTTCTTACTGCACCTTTATTATAACAAAGTGAAATTTTTGGCTGCGTAAAAAAATACGCACCGTTTTTCCTGCAAAAAGGCATAAAAAAAACCCTATGCACTTACTTAGCGTTCTAAGTAGTACATAGGGTCTTATTTCGTTAATTATTTAATTGAAAAATGCGTAAAAATTTCCGCACAACTTTTTTACGGTAGCTGCCAATCCACCATACCTTCGTCTCGCAAACTCTGATTCCACACTTCAAGTCCTTCTTCGTAGTAATGGTTCATAAGGAATTTATATGCCTGATCTTGTTTGGTCGCTCTAAAAGTGAACCCTGCTTTCGTAAACAAAGCCTCTGCTACAACGGGGTATAATTGCAAAGCAGCAATGATAGCCAAGACCTCCGTCCTGCTTGGTTCTTTTGAGCCGTCAACAAAGGCGGCAATTTTATGGTCATCAATGGTGCTTGTCCGTTTCAATTCACGATTGCTAACACCATAGCGTTCCATAAGCAAACCGAGGTTGTGGGCAAAGCCGTCTTCAAATTGAGCTACGAGAGCCAAAGCCTCGTCATTTTCTGCGAGAGCATCGCAAAGCTCAATAGAACGGCGCATAATGCCGTTATTGAGGTCATTATTTTTTACGGTCTTTGCATACGGATTTTGCCCCGGCTGTCCACGGCAGAGGAAACACATCGAGTAATATCTGTCATCGAAGGTCACCTTTTTCTTTGGCTCACAATCGAAAACAAGACAGCACTCGTCCATATGCTCTAAAGCATAGTCGGTAAGTTCTTGTCTACCCGTAAGAGGGTCTTTGTATGTATATTTTTTGTTGTTAATAACAAAGAAACCGCCTGCGTAAACAATGGTTCTCAATGCCAAGCAATTCTTCAAGTCATTGTTATCGTTGGCACTTGTTATTACATCGCTCAATCCTGCCGCAAAGGTTTGGTTCGCCTGGATTTTCTTTGGGTTGTATAAATACGGCTTTGTTGGAGTTTGTCCAGCGTAATCGTAAATACCTTTGAGGTAGTTAAAGCCAAGCTCCAACAACCTTATTTTTACGGAGGTAACGGTTACCTGGAAGAAGTCTGCCAACCTACTTATGGTCTGCTTGTATACTTCGGGAAGGTGCTTAACACCGCTAGCTATAATCTCACCCTTGATTTCCTCATATTTGAGTTTCATCATATCGGCGGGCATTAAAATTCTAGGTGTTAGAGCATTTGCTTGCCACTCCATCCAATGGTAGTCATCACTATTTTCTCTGTTACCCCTTATATCCTCTACCACCTTACAGTGAATAGCCGCGAGGGACGGGTCAAGCAATTTCATCAACGCAAAGAACTTACGATGATATTCCCAATGCACGCATTCGTGAATTATCGTATTATTTGCACACCCGATGCCGTTAAAGAAAACGGATTCAGGGTTGTACATAATCGTACCTTTGCGTATAATTTTTTCATTGCCAGCTTTGTCTTTGGTTTTCTTATCAACAAAATAGCAACGTCCAAAAGAGCCGTCTTTCGGTGTTCCCGAAACGACCCTTAATCCCATAGCCTTGATAACCTTTTTTATAGGTAAAGCCATAGGCGTGATCAGAGCCTCGGGACAATATTTCTTTAAGAATTCCGTGGCATATTGGTCGAGAGAGTCACTATCCATATAGGGAATAAAGGTCGGAGTCGACGATTGGCTAAGCACAAATTTTTCTTTTTCGTCCAAAGGCTTTATGCTTACAACCTTGAGGTCTTCAAATTCCTCGTTAAACCTGCAACCTAAAATAACCCTTAACCAAATAATTTTAGAGTCTTCATCTACATCGTTGCGCCGTCTACCACTTGCGAAACCCTTAAATGTAACTTCACAGGATACGTTGCAAAGAATACGCACATAATCATCGGGTTTCACTTCGGTATACAAGCTCGTAATAGTAACGTTGTCTATGAAGGTATCCTCAAAATTGGGGTACGGAATACGATAGGAGGATATATTATAGGCTTTTTGCTTTCGCAGTATTTCTTTTTCAACGGCAGAGCATAACAAGTCATAATAAGCATCATTTAAATA
>JAFTLM010000166.1 GCA_017455945.1 Clostridia bacterium
GCAGAAACGCATCACCGCAAAGGAAAAGGCGGTCGACAACGAGAAGTACGCATTCCGCTGCTTCCTTCTCCGCCTTGGCTTTATCGGTGACGAATACAAAGCGGAACGCAAAATTCTGCTCCGCAATCTTACAGGTTCGTCCGCATTCAAGAGTGGCGCAAAGGAGGTAAAGGCATAATGTTCAATATCAGCAAGGAAACTCTCGAAAGGCTCCGCAAGGAATACCCCTCGGGTTGCCGTGTGGAACTCACCAAAATGAATGACCCTTACCGCACTGACCTCGTACCCGGTTGCCGTGGTACAGTTAAGTTCGTTGATGATGCAGGCTCGATTCACGTGAGATGGGACATCGGCTCTTCTCTCGCAGTGGTTTATGGCGAGGATGCCTGCAAAAAGCTCGATAGTGTAACCGTAATTTGCTACGGCGAAAGCAAGGTATGGGATAGCCGTGCCGATGCCATCAAGTTCTACCTTGAAGGAATGACCGCCTGCGAGGGTGCAGAGCGAAACCGCTATACTAACGTGTACCTTGATTTGATTGAGGGACTCGATATTTGCAGGGATAAAAGCGAGGATTAACACCCTAAAAAATGGTGTAATTTACACAATAATTTTTCCGAATAATTGTGTAGTATATTATCGCAAAATGACTGGATATTATGTGCTTTTAGAGTTAATATGTGTACACCGAAAGGAACATTACACAATTAACGGAGGCACGAAAATGAACGCAAAAACCAAAACCTTTATCGAGGAAATGAAGAAACAGACCATCGGTGTTGAGGTCGAGATGAACAGCATCACGAGACAGACCGCTGCCAAGGTTGCAGCCACCTACTTCGGCACAGGCAGATGCGAATATACAGGACACAGAAACGGATACCAAACTTGGAGCGCTTGGGACAGCCAAGGCAGAGAGTGGAAGTTCCAAAGAGACGGAAGCATCAGCGGTCCCGACGAAGAAAAATGCGAGATGGTAACCCCGATACTTACTTGGGCGGACATTGAAACCTTGCAGGCACTTTGCAGAGAGCTTCGCCACAAGGGTGCAAAGAGCGACCCCACAAGAGGATGCGGAGTTCACATCCACATCGGCGCAAACGGTCACACCGCAAAGACACTTCGCAACCTTGCGAACATAATGGCAAGCCACGAAGACCTCCTTGCAACGGCACTCAACCTCGATAGTTCGAGAGTCAGAAGATACTGCCAAACGGTCGACTCAAACTTCCTCGCAAAGGTTAACCAAAGAAAGCCCTCCACGATGTCGGCACTTGCGGATATTTGGTACGGAACGCAGAACGCAAACTACGACAGAAGTCACCATTACAATGACAGCCGTTACCATATGCTCAACCTCCACGCAACCTTCACCAAGGGAACGGTTGAGTTTAGACTTTTCCAATTCGATGCCCCCGGCAATGGGAGAAAGGGCGGAATTCACGCAGGACAGCTTAAGAGCTACATTCAGCTTTGCCTTGCCCTTTCACAGATGGCAAAGAGTGTAAGAACCGCAAGCCCCAAGCCCCAACAGAACGAAAACCCCAAATACGCAATGAGAACTTGGCTTCTTCGCCTCGGCTTCATTGGCGATGAATTCAAGACCGCAAGAGACCTCTACACAGGTAGACTTGAAGGGGATGCAGCCTTCCGCAACGGCAGACTCGCATAACCGCAAGCAAAGCCTCCACACCGACCGCTTCGGCGGTCTTAAGGTGGTAGAAGGCAAAAACTGAAAGGAGATTTTTTATGGAAAAGAAATATTACATTGCCTATGGTAGCAACCTTAACGTAAAGCAAATGAGCCATCGATGCCCAACGGCACGACCGCTCGGCACAGCAAACCTCGACGGTTGGACTCTTCTCTTCAGAGGAAGCAAGACAGGGTCTTACCTCACCATCGAGCCGAAGGAAGGCTCAAGTGTCCCCGTAGCGGTGTGGGAGGTTTCGGAACGAGACGAACGATACCTTGACCACTACGAAGGTTACCCCAATTTCTACTACAAAAAGGATATCGAGGTCACCTTCACAGGGCTTGTTACGAAACGCAAACGGACACGCACCGCATTTGTTTATATAATGCACGAAGACAGACCCCTCGGTCAGCCTAGCAAGTATTACCTCGAAGTTTGTGCCGAAGGCTATATGAACTTCGGTTTCGACCTCACGCGCCTTTTACAAGCAGTAACCGATAGCAAGGAGGAACAGCAATGAAACAGCCCACAGAAGCCAAAATTTCCGCCGTGTGCCCCCTTTGTGGCGCAACCTACCACGAACCCCCGGCTCTTTCACGAACCGACGGAGAAAGCCTTATTTGCCCCGATTGTGGCATTCGCCAAGCTCTTGATTCCATAGGAGTAAAGCCTGACGAACAGGAGAAAATCCTCAATACTATCCACGATAGCATTCGTCAGAATAAGCCATAATTTACACAATAAAAAACTCCGAATTTTGTTGAATTTATATTGCGAAAATGACTGGATATATGTAGTTTTTTATGGTAATATGTGTACAACAAAAGGAACGGAGGACATTCCAAATGACAACCTGCAAAAACTTCAAAAAGCAAGTCGCAAACATCAAAACTCAGAACGACCTTATCGATGCCCACATCGCAATTTGCCAAGCCTACAGTGCTTACAAACTTACCCACGCACAGTTCGATGAGCTTTGCGCCGACATGAGAGCCAAGAGACTCGAGAATAAGATTTCTTGGGGCGCAAGCATTTAAGGGGGTGGCAAGAATGGACAGATTTACAACGATGGAACACCTCGCACTTGAGACCAACCCCACCTATGGTGCAGTCATAAAATACGGCGACCGAGTTTTCCACACAGACCTTACTTGGAAGGGCGGATTTTCCGCTAGCGTTTACGAGTTTATCGATGACCCCGAAGAAACGGGACTCGGAGATATCGAGTGTAGGCTTTCCTTGATTGCCGAGGCAAAGGAAGAGTTCGAGGATAGCGGACGCGCCATCGAGTGGTGTTTTAAGCAGAAATAATGGGCAAAAAAGAGACAAACGGTGAAAATGAACAGAATTTACGCAGTTGGCGAAAAAGTCATCTTGGAGCTTGGCTTTCAGAAGACACTCGATTACCCCGATGAGGTTTGGGTTCGCCTTTGCCAAAAGCAATACCCTGACGAGAAAATCACAAAGGTCGTTGACGCAAAGACCCATCACATTTGCAAATACTGCGGTTGCGTAGCAAAAGGCACCGATGACGATGTCCTTTGCGCCGATTGCCGAGAGCTTTTCGGTCACGCATTCTTCAGCGAACTTTAACCCCAAAATCAATACCATTGGGATAGAGCCGAGAGGCTCTGTTCCTCGTTACAGCCGATGGGCTGTTTTTTTATTACAAAAAAGGAGGTAGCCGATATCGCAACGAAAAAATATAAACCCACAAAGTTTAAGGCAAAGGACTCAAAGTACGATAAAGAGGCTGCCGACTATGCCGTAAACTTTATCGAATGCCTGTGCCACACCAAAGGCATGTGGGCGGGAAAAAAGTTCAAGCTGCTCGATTGGCAAGAACAGATTATTCGTGACCTTTTCGGCATTCTGAAGCCAAACGGCTATAGACAGTTCAACACCGCCTACATCGAAATACCAAAGAAAATGGGCAAATCCGAGCTTGCGGCTGCGGTTGCCCTTTTATTATGCTGTGGCGATGGTGAGGAACGAGCAGAAGTGTACGGCTGTGCTGCCGACCGACAACAGGCATCTATCGTTTTCGAGGTTGCCGCCGATATGGTACGTATGTGTCCTGCACTTGCAAAACGAGTCAAGATACTTACGGCGGCAAAGCGCATACAGTTCTTGCCTACGAACAGCTTTTATCAAGTTCTCTCCGCCGAGGCTTATTCCAAGCACGGCTTTAATATTCACGGAGTTGTGTTTGACGAACTTCACACCCAACCGAACCGAAAGCTCTTTGATGTTATGACCAAGGGTTCAGGTGATGCTCGTATGCAACCCTTGTACTTTTTGATTACTACGGCAGGTACGGATACTAAGTCCATCTGCTATGAAACACACCAAAAGGCAAAGGACATCCTTGAAGGCAGAAAGATTGACCCAACATTTTATCCCGTTATTTATGGCGCAGATGAAAATGACGACTGGACAGACCCAAAAGTGTGGAAGAAGGCTAACCCTTCCCTCGGAGTGACGGTTGCGGTGGAAAAAGTCCGTGCAGCTTGCGAATCCGCAAAGCAGAACCCGGCAGAGGAAAACTCGTTCAGGCAACTCCGCCTTAACCAATGGGTAAAGCAAGCAGTGCGTTGGATGCCTATGGAAAAATGGGATAAGTGCGCCTTTGCTACTGACCTTGACGAACTCGAAGGGCGTGTGTGCTATGGCGGACTTGACCTTTCATCCACAACGGATATTACAGCCTTTGTGCTTGTATTTCCGCCTACCGATGAAGATGACCGCTATGTGGTTTTACCTTATTTTTGGATTCCAGAGGACTGCCTTGAACTTCGTGTTCGGCGTGACCACGTGCCATATGACCTTTGGGAGCGTCAAGAATATTTGCAAACCACCGAAGGCAACGTTATCCACTA
>JAFTLM010000167.1 GCA_017455945.1 Clostridia bacterium
AAATATTTTTTTCATCAACAAGCCTCCAAGCTTAAAAATCTCTATTAATTATACTATTTTGAACCGTTGTTGTCAAGCAATTTTAAAATTTATATTGACTTTTCCGCCCAATAGTGATAAAATTTAAAAAAGAAACTTGCGAGGAAAAAGATGAAAAACAGAGTTATTGAATCTATAATTGAAAACAAAATAGTGGTTATAGTAAGAGGCGTGGCAAGAGAAAAGCTTATCCCCCTTGCCGAAGCTATGTACAACGGCGGAATACGCTTGCTTGAAATAACCTACAGTGCCAACGGTTCGGTTTCTGACGAAGAAACGGCGTCAAACATATCTATGCTGGCAAAGCATTTTGAAGGAAAAATGTACATCGGTGCAGGCACAGTCCTCACCGAGAAACAGGTAGAACTGACAAAATCGGCAGGAGGAAAGTTTATTATCTCCCCCGACACAAATGCCGATATAATCAAAAAGACGGTTGAGCTGGGGCTGGTTTCAATGCCGGGTGCACTGACTCCCTCGGAAATAACGGCGGCGAACAGAACGGGGGCCGATTTCGTTAAGCTTTTCCCAATAACAAGTCTGGGAATTGACTATGTCAAGGCGGTACGTGCTCCGCTTTCGCACGTAAAGCTTATAGCTGTCGGAGGTATTCACGACGGAAATATGAAGGATTATCTAAAGGCGGGCGTTTGCGGTTTCGGCATAGGCTCCAACATAGTAGATAAAAAGCTTATAGATGCCGATGACTTTGCCAAAGTTACCGAACTTGCAAAAAAATACACCGACGCAATAAAATAAAAAGTACTAAAGCCACGCAATTTTTTGCGTGGCTTTTCTTTAAAAGCGGACAATTTGTTTTCAAAGTAAGATTTCTAAAAAACAAAGTAAGATTTTGACTATACTATCGACTCTTTTTGATGTAAAATATTTACGTAGAAATAAGATTTCAAAAAAGGAGACTTAAAATGAAAGTTACTGACGTTAAATGTTTTGCGGTTGACTGCTTCCGTACCAACTGGGTTTTCGTAAAGGTTTACACAGACGAAGGCATAGACGGCGTTGGCGAGGCTACTCTCGAATACAAAGAAAAGGCGCTTATCGGTGCGGTTGAGCACATAAAGGAATATCTTGTGGGCAAAAATCCCCTTGACATCGAAAAACACTTCCACGACATCTACAGGGACGCATACTGGAGAGGCGGTGCGGTGCTTATGAGTGCCCTTTCGGCAGTTGAGTGTGCACTCTGGGATATTCTCGGAAAGCACCTGAACGTTCCCGTTTATCAGCTTCTCGGCGGCAAGGTAAATGAAAAAGTAAGGATTTACGTAAACGGCTGGTTTGCGGGTGCAAAAACACCGGCGGAGTTTGCCGAAAAGGCCAAAATTGCTGTGAAACGCGGAGTTACCGCCATGAAATGGGACCCATTTGGAAAGTCCTATCTTGAAATTTCGAACAAGGACCTTAACACGGCGCTTGAATGTGTCGGTGCGGTTCGCGACGCGGTGGGCAAGGACGTTGACCTGCTTATTGAGGGTCACGGACGTTTTAACGTTCCCACGGGTATAAAAATCGCAAAAGAGCTGGAGCAGTTTTCGCCTATGTTCTTTGAGGAACCCACTCCCCCCGACAATCTTGAGGCACTTAAAGCGGTGCGCGACAAGTCTCCCGTTGCTATTTCGGCAGGTGAGCGTCTTTATACTCTCAAATCCTACAAAGACCTTTTCGAAATGCGCGCGGCAGACTACATTCAGCCCGATATTTCCCACGCGGGCGGCATTATGGAGCTTAAGAAAATTGCGGCTGTAGCAGAGGCTTATTACATTCCTTTCGCTCCGCACAATCCTTCGGGTCCCGTGGCTAACGCGGCTACGCTTCAGCTTGCGGCGTGCTGTCCCAATTTCTCAATCCTTGAGATAATGTACAGCGACGTTGATTGGCGCAAGGACGTTACCAACGAAAAGCTTGAGTACGCTGACGGTTACATAACCATTCCCGACAAGCCCGGACTTGGCATTGAAATAAATGAGGAAGCTTGTCTTGCACACCCATATCAGCCCCACACGCTTCGTCACTACACGGGTGCGCTGACCGACATCAGACCTGCAAAAACCGAATTTTATTTTTAAGGAGAAATATCATGAAAAAATTTGAAGTGACAGGACACGAACCCAGTTACCTGCCCGAGGGCGAATGGAAGCTTGTTTGGGCAGACGAGTTTGACGGCACAGAGCTTGACAGAACAAAGTGGGATTTCCGTCTCAATTTCTGGGGCAAGCGTTTTGACGCTTATACCGACGAGGGTATAGTTCTTGACGGTAAGAGCCACATTGAGCTTCACAGAGTTGAAAAAGACGGTCGCTACGTTTCGCCTCAGCTTCAGACAGGCTCAAATTCCTTTGATATTCCCAAAGGCGGCACGGACAATCCTTGGGGGCAGGACGAGATATGGAAGCTCGGTATCCTTGAAGCTCCCAAATTTGTTCACCGCTACGGCTATTACGAGTGCCGTTGCAAATTTCAGAAAGACCCCTCTACCATGTGGAGCGCGTTCTGGACACAGTCACCCTCTATCGGCACGCGTTTTGAACCCGAGTGGTGCGGAATTGAATCGGATATCATGGAGCATTTCCATACCGGCGAAATTACCACAGGCAATATTTACGGAGGCTACGGCAAACAATTTACCGAGGAAGGCAGAGTAAGATATAGTATCGAGGAGGACGGCTGGCACTACTTCGGTATGGATTGGCAGCCCGACGGCTACGTTTTCTATTGCGACGGAGTTGAGACCGCACGTTGCTCGGAGCACGTTTCTCACGTTCCCCAGTTTGTACTTCTGACTACCGAGGTGCAGGGCTACCGTTCGTCAAAGAAGAAAAAGAAAATTTTAGATCCGAACGGCAAGGAGATCGAAGTCGCTACATACGAAATACTCGACAAATATGAGGACGACGCGTTTATCGTCGATTTTGTAAGAGTTTATGACAAAATAAAAAAATAAGGAGTGTGGCATTATGGATTTCCATATTCAAAATTTTGGTGCCGTTGGCGACGGAAAAACACTTAACACCTCGGCTATTCAGTCGGCGATAGATGCTTGTGCCGAGGTCGGCGGTGGCAGAGTTATCGTAAGCGGAGGCTCGTATATGACGGGCACGATTATTCTAAAAAGCAACGTCGACCTTCACATAGAGGCAGACGGTGTGCTTTACGGCTCACCGAACTGCGACGACTACCCCGAATTTGCCAAAAAGCATATGGACTACACCCGCGGTCCGCGTCACCGAGGTGCAGCAATGATATTCGCCGAGGAATGCGAAAATATTTCAATTACGGGAAAAGGAAAAATAGACGGTCACGGTGATGCTTTCATTGAAAAGATACCCGATGGCACCAAATCCTGGATGCCGTACCGCCGCATCAATGCTCCGACCCCTCCACGAGTTGTGCTCTTCACGGGTTGCCAAAACATACTGGTGGAAAATGTCACTATAACAAACCAACCCGCAGGCTGGTCATATTGGATACACGATTGCGATCACGTAAACTTTTCGCGTGTTAAAATCATTGCCAACCTTGACTACCCAAACAATGACGGCATACATGTCAATTGTAGCCGCAATGTAACCATATCCGATTCAATTATCTCATGCGGCGACGATTGCATTATCGTACGCGCTAACAGCCGTTCGCTAAAAGAGAACAAGGTGTGCGAAAAAGTAACAGTTACAAACTGCACTCTCACAAGTCACTCAAGCGGTATAAGAATTGGTTGGGTAAACGACGGAACTATTCGCAACTGTACCTTCTCAAACATAGTAATGACCGACACTACCGTGGGAATCGGTATACTGCTCCCCCCTAAAAAATGGGCAAGCACCGGCGATTACGGATGTGAAAAAACGCTGATAGAGAATCTGTCGTTCTCCAATATCGTAATGGACAGGAACTATTCTCCCCCTATCTACATTCATCTTTACGACGACGAAGAAACCGAATGTGAAGGCATACGAGATCTCTATTTTGACAATATCCACTCATGCGGTCTTGAACTTCCCTATATTTGCGGACGTAAAAGCACACCCATAAAAAATATTTACTTCACCAATTGCACTTTCAAAGAGCTTAACCGTGAAATATATGATGACGGAAAGCCTCACGGCGGAGTAAAATGCCGCGACAAGGATCCTCATGCAATTATATTCTCTAACACCGAAAACATTGTACTCAACAACACGAGTTTTACCACACAATAGGAGAAAAAATGAACAAAGCAGTATTTATAACAGGCGCGCAAGCGGGCACGGGCTACGGCATTGCCGAATATTTTGCAAAACAGGGGTGGGACGTGTTCCTCACTTCCCTTTGGGGCGACCAAGCGGAGGAAGCGGCAAAAAAGCTGACAGCCGATTACGGAGTTTTCTCAAAGGGATATGAGTACGATTTGCTTGATGAAGCACGTATTATTGAAATTTTTAAGGACATCGACGAGACGGGACGTTTTGTTGAAACAATAATCCTCAATGCGGCTGATATGGGATTCGGCACAGACCCCGCAAAGGGATTGGACTTCTTTACAGTATCAAAGGAAGAGTTTGGCAGAGTGTTTGAAACAAACCTTGTGGGTAACTTTATGACTGTTCGCCAGGCGGCGATACGCATGAAGGAGCACGGTAAAGGCGCGATAGTCTTTATCGGTTCTAACACTTCCTACAGAGCGATTCCCAACCGTGCGGCATACAGCGCGTCAAAGGGAGGAATCAACTCCATGTCAAAGGCATTTGCCGTTGACCTTGGCAAATACGGAATACGGTCTAACGTGGTGCTTCCCGGCACAATAAAGACACAGCGTTGGGTGGAAATGGGTTCAAAGCAGATTGTGAACGGTACTCTTACGCCTATTGGTGACATTTCGGATTTTGAGGACATTGCCGCGGCGGCATATTTCCTTGGTTCTGATATGGCGAAGAACATCACGGGTGCCGAGATAATGGTTGACGGCGGAATGACCGCCCAGCTTTACCCCCAGGCGCTCAACGATATGAAACGGAAATTGATGGATATGGAATAATTAAAAGGGCTGATATAAATCAGCCCTTTTAATTTGTAGGTAAACAGATAAATTATCGTTTAGCGGCGAGGGGTGTGTTCGCACT
>JAFTLM010000168.1 GCA_017455945.1 Clostridia bacterium
GAACGCCGTTAAACGCTGTGATATGCTCCTCGTTTATACAAGCCAATGCCGACTTGGGCGAGAAATACGGAAGCGGGAATATGGAAGATCCGTGTGTCATTGATGCGGTCATGGAAAGCACCATTCCAAAGCAATGGAACATAGGCACCTGAATCATCATTCTGTCGGCGGTGGACATATCCATTCTGTCACCGATGCACTTACCGTTATTTACCACGTTATAGTGGGTAAGCATAACGCCCTTGGGGAAGCCTGTAGTACCCGAAGTGTACTGCATATTACAAACGTCGTCGGGTTCAACCGCCGCCGCACGTCTGTAAACCTCTTCAAGCGGAACTCTGGAGGCTCTCTGAAGAGCTTCTTCCCAGGTAAGGCAGCCCTCCTTGCGGAAGCCAACCGTAATTACGTTACGAAGGAACGGAAGTCTCTTGCAGTGCAACGGCTCGCCGGGCTTTGTATCCTTAAGCTCGGGACAAAGCTCGCTTATGGTAGCGTTATAGTCGGAGTCTCTCCAACCGTCAACCATAATAAGCGTATGAGTATCCGACTGGCGAAGCAGATACTCCGCCTCATGGATCTTATAGGCGGTGTTCATTGTTACAAGCACCGCGCCGATCTTTGTGGTGGCCCAGAAAGCTATATACCACTGGGGCACGTTGGTAGCCCATACAGAAACGTGGTGACCAGGCTTTACGCCAAGCGAAATAAGAGTTCTTGCAAAGGTATCAACGTCGTCCCTGAACTCGGAATAGGTTCTGGTATAATCAAGTGTGGTATACTTGAAGGCAATCTGGTCGGGAAACTCTTCAACAACCGCGTCAAGCACCTGGGGGAAGGTAAGGTCGATAAGCGACTCCTTCTTCCAAAGGAATTTACCCGTATGCGTCTTGTTGCTGTAGAGTGTCTTTTTATTCTTCTTGGGGTCCTCAAAGTGCTGCATAAAGCTGACGAAGTGAGCAAAAATAACCTCGATATCGTCAATCTCGTCAAGCCACTTGGGGTCCCACTCAAGCGAGATAAATCCGTCGTAGTTAACGGCACGAAGGCTGTTCATCATATCGGAAACCGGCATTTCGCCCTCTCCGATAAGACAGTACTCAAGCTTGCCGTCCTCACGCTTGGAATCCTTGATGTGAACGTGCTTTACGTACGCACCCAGGTTCTTTATGGTAACGTCGGGAGCCTCGTTTGCCGAAAAATAAGTATGGTACATATCCCACAGCGCGCCAAGACTGTCGGACGCGAAGAAATTAAGCACGTCGCGAAGCTTCTCGGTGGTTGCGAAAAGTCCGACCGTTTCAAGAAGAATGGTAACGTCAGCCTTTTCGGCAACGGGAAGCATTTTCTCAAGGCACTTTACGGTAAGCTCCATATCACCATCGGTAACGCTTGTTCCCGCGTGAATACGGACGTAAGGAATTTTAAGATTTCTCGCCGTCTTTATGCACTCCTCTATCTCCTTGCAGTTTGCCTCAAAGCTTTCGGCATCGGCTATGTTACAAGCCGCGTCAAGGCAAGGAATAGAGAGCTTTCTGTTTATCATATCCCTAACGATAGCGAAAGAATTTTCGGGATCAAAGGGGTTGTTTATACTTTTAAATTCTTTGTTTTTTATATTATGAAGTTCTACGCCGGCAAAACCGATGTCGGAGGCAATATTGAGATAATCCTCCCAGCCGTAATTCTGCCAACCCTTTATGGAGAATGACAGTTTCATATCTGGTTCTCCTCGTAAGCGATTTTGTTAAGTGCGGTAACGTATGCACGTATACTTGCACCTATTATATCGGTAGAAATTCCGTTACCCGAGTAAAGCTTTCCGTTTGAGCGGAGCTTAACAAGTGCAGAGCCCATTGCCTCACGGCCCTCTGTAACAGACTTGATCTGGAAGTCGTCAAGCTCATAATGGTGTCCTATGATCTGTTCGATTGCTCTGAACGCCGCGTCGATAGGACCGTCGCCCACGCTTATTCCTTCAAGAAGTCCGCCGTTCTTTTCAAGCTGGATATTAGCCGTCGCGGTGATTACGTTACCGCTGTTGATAACGTAGCTCTTGAGAATAAAGGTCGGAGTTACCTGAAGTGCCGCACTTGCAACTATTGCGTCAAGCTCTGCCTCGCCCACGTTCTTCTTCTCGGCAACTCTGCAAAATTCCTCGAAAACTCTTGCCGAGTCCTCTTCGGAAAGCTCGTAGCCAAGCATCTTTACAGCCTTGCACACGGTGGTCATATCGTCACCCGACTTGAGGCTTATAACGCCTGTGCTGTAGGTTGCGCCAACGCCGCTTTCGGCTCTGCCGTTACCCTTGGGAGCAAGTATCCACTCAATCTGGTTTGTAAGTCTCTTCTGCTCTGTAACCTTAATTCCACATTCAACGCCAAGCTCAACTCCGCGTGAAGTGATTATATTTACAAGCGTTGCCGTTTCAAGGCAATTCTCATCCACAACTACCGTTTTTATTTCCTCTACGCCGTTTCTTATTGCAACAACGGCGTTTGCGGCAGCCATATCAAGGGAATTTGAGAACTGCATTGCAAATCTTGCCTTATCAAGTGCGGGCACTGCCGCCTTAACCTCGGCAACAAACGTGCCTATTTCATCGGGGAGCATAGTTCCCGCATCGTCGCAAAGGGTTATAACCTCTGCTCCTGCGGCTACTGCGGTTTCGATTGCCGATGCAAGGAACGGAACCTCGCTTCTGGTTGCGTCCTCGGCAACAAATTCGGTTTTCGCACCCAAAGATACCGCCTTTGCAACAAGTGTCTTGACAAGCTCAAGCACTGCCGCGGGCTTTCTGTGACAGAAATACTCCATCCGGACGGGAGAGGTAGGGATTCTTACCTGGAGTCTTGTATTGTCGGCTCCCGAAATTGCCGAATACGCTGCCTCAACAGCCGCCTCGTCATATCCAACGGGAACGGCAAGAACGCTATGCTTAAGGAAAGGAAGGATAGTGCGCGCCAGAAGCACGTCTGTCTTTTCGTTCTCAATAGCCGCAAGCTCTATTACGTCCGCGTGCATCTTGTCAAGATTTCTCGCTATTTCTATCTTTTCTTTAAAGGAAAGAGGTGTCTCTCCGCCAGTTCCCTTTCTGAGTGTGTAATCCGAAATATATATTTTTTTCATTTTTAATGTTCACCTTTCTTGGAATTTTTGTGCGCGCATTTACGCACGTTTTTATTAACTTATACATCAATTCGCCCACAAAGACTATCCCTCGGGCGCAAAGTAAAATTACTTTGATTACTTTGTGATGGGATATGTCCAGTTAAAGGTGTCCTGTAGTCGACCCCACTGAATTCCTGTTAAGGTGTCATAAAGTTCTTGTGTTGTTTTTCCAATTTCGCCGTTGTTGATAACGTACTTCTTGCCGTTATAGTGAAGCTCTCCGATAGGAGATACAACTGCCGCCGTACCGCAGCCCCAGCCCTCTTTAAGAGTGCCGTTTTCGAGTGCTTCAAGAAGCTCATCAATGGAAAGAAGTCTCTCGGAGACCTTCTCGCCCTTTGACTTGAGAATCTCGATGCAGGATTTTCTCGTAATACCGGGAAGAATAGAGCCTGTAAGGGCGGGAGTAACGACCTCGTCGCCTATCTTGAACATTACGTTCATCGCGCCAACTTCCTCGATATACTTACGCTCAACGCCGTCAAGCCAGAGAACCTGGGAGAAGCCAAGCTTTTCAGCCTTTTCGCCCGCTCTGTTGGACGCGCCGTAGTTACCGCCGCACTTGGTGTAACCTGTACCGCCGCGAACCGCACGAACGTCTTCGGTCTCGATCATGATCTTAACGGGGTTGATTCCCTCTTTGTAGTAGCTTCCTACGGGAGAGAGAATGATAACGAACATAGAACGGTTAATGGAGTGAACGCCGAGGAAGGGGTCAGCTCCAAAGAGGAAGGGTCTGATATAAAGCGAGGTACCGGGTGCCGAAGGAACCCAATCCTGCTCGACCTCGATAAGCTTTGTAAGTGCCTCAAGAGCGTCGTTCTCGTCAAGGAGAGGAAGGCTCATACGGTCAGCAGAGCTATTCATTCTCTTGATGTTCTCCATAGGTCTGAAGAGCTGTACCTTGCCGTCAGCGGTGCGGTAAGCCTTAAGGCCCTCAAAAATCTCCGCGCCGTAGTGGAATACGGTACAAGCGGGGTGAAGCTCAAGGTTGGCAAAGGGCACAATTCTTGCGTCATGCCAGCCCTTGTCGCGTGTATAGTCCATAATGAACATATGGTCTGTAAAATGTTTACCGAAGCCAAGCTCCGCCGTGTCGGGCTTCTGCTTGGGAGCATCGGTCAGTTGAATTTTGATATCCATAATGCGATTTCCTTTCATAATAATAGTCCCTCAAGGCTTCCCCTTGAGGGGAAGCTGTCGCGGAACGCGACCGATGAGGTATAGCCGTCGCAGACGGCGTTATCAGTCTTTGTAGTTATAACCAATCTCAAGTGCCTTAAGGTTAGCGTCGATGAGGTCGGCACGCTTTGCCGAAACTATCTTCTTGAACACGCCCTCAAGTCCTTCAAAGTCAAGAACCTTTGTCTCCTTAAGCAATTTTCCGAGAAGAATCATGTTGGCAAGAGTGGGCACGCCCGCCTCTGCCGCCATCTTTGTAGCGGGAACGTAGTATGCGTCAACGTCGCTTCTTTCAACCTTTCTTTCAATAAAGGAAGAGTCAACGAAAATCTTACCGCCAGCGTTTACAGCGTTCTCGTATTTATCAAGCGAGGGAAGGTTCATAACCATAAGCACGTCGGGCTTATCCACGATGGGAGAGCCAACGGGGGTATCGCTGATAATTACGCTGCAGTTAGCCGTACCGCCTCTCATTTCGGGTCCGTAGGAAGGAAGCCAGCTAAGCTCCTTGCCGTCGTACATTCCCTTATAAGCCAGAAGCTTACCCGCGAAGAGCACGCCCTGACCGCCAAATCCTGCAATCAAAATCTGTGTTGTCATTTCTGCTCCTCCTCTGCGGTTTTATCCTTGTATACGCCCAAGGGGTAGTAAGGAATCATCTTTTCGTCAACCCACTCAAGAGCCTTGAGAGGTGTAAGACCCCAGTTTGTGGGGCATGTGGAAACGACCTCTATAAGAGAGAATCCCTTGCCGTTCACCTGGTTTTCGAAAGCCTTCTTGATAGCCTTCTTTGCGTTCTTTACGTTCTTTACGTTATTAACCGCAACTCTTTCAAGGTAGGCAGCGCCCTCAAGCTCGGAGAGAAGCTCGCAAACCTTAATGGGGAATCCCGCAGTCTTGGTGTCACGTCCGTAGGGAGATGTCTGTGTAACCTGTCCGGGAAGCGAGGTGGGAGCCATCTGACCGCCTGTCATACCGTAGATTGCGTTATTTACGAAAATAATTGTGATATTCTCGCCTCTTGTAGCGGCGTGGATAGTCTCAGCCATACCGATAGAAGCAAGGTCGCCGTCACCCTGATATGTAAACACGATGTTCTCGGGGTTAGCGCGCTTTACGCCCGTAGCGATAGCGGGAGCTCTTCCGTGAGCCGCCTGAACCATATCGCAAGCGAAATAGTTATATGCCATAACAGAGCATCCAACGGGAGCGACACCAATTGTCTTGCCCTCGATACCAAGCTCGTCAATAGCCTCTGCCACAAGTCTGTGGATAATACCGTGTGTGCAACCGGGACAGTAGTGAAGCGGTGCATCGGTGAGTGCGTGGGGTTTATCAAAAACTACCATCAGTTAATACCTCCTGCTTCGTTGATCTTCGCAAGAACCTGCTCGGGTGTGGGGATCATACCGCCTGCTCTGTTGCAGAGAAGCACGGGCTTCTTGCAGCGTGTTGCAAGCTCTACGTCCTCAATCATCTGTCCCATAGACATCTCTACGGTTACAAATGCCTTAACCTTATCCGCAGCCGCGTTAAGCACCTTCTTGGGGAAGGGCCAGAGTGTGATAGGTCTTATCATACCAACCTTTACGCCCTGTGCGCGTGCAGCCACGATAGCGTTCTTTGCTACTCTTGCGGCGATACCGTATGCTACAACGCATACCTCCGCATCTTCCATCATGTACTCTTCATAGAGTACTTCGTTTTCTTCGATCTGAGCATACTTTGCAAAACGGTCGAAGTTCTGCTGCTCAAGCTCCTCGGGGATGAGAGAAAGAGAGTTTACGATATTGTGCTTTCTCTCCATCTTTGTTCCTGTAACCGCCCAGGGCTTATCGTACTTCTTCTGCTCGGGAATGTCGAGAGACACGGGCTCCATCATCTGACCCATAGTACCGTCGGCAAGGATCATGGAAACCATTCTGTACTTATCCGCAAGCTCAAAGCCTCTTACAGTCATATCAGCCATTTCCTGAACCGATGCGGGTGCGAAAACGATGTTCCTATAGTCGCCGTGTCCGCCGCCCTTTACGCACTGGAAGTAGTCGGACTGGGAGGGCTGGATACCGCCGAGACCGGGACCTCCGCGCTGTACGTTAATTACAAGTGCGGGAAGGTCGCATCCTGCAAGATAGGAAATACCCTCGCTCTTAAGCGAGATTCCGGGGCTGGAGCTGGAAGTCATTACTCTTCCGCCCGCAGCGGCAACGCCTATTACCATATTGATTGCGGCAACTTCGCTCTCTGCCTGAAGGAACGTGCCGTCTATTTTGGGCATACGCTTAGCCATGTATGCCGCAATTTCTGTCTGAGGTGTAATGGGGTAGCCGAAATAGTGACGGCATCCTGCAAGAATAGCCGCTTCGGCGATAGCCTCGTTACCCTTCATCAAAACCTTTTCTGCCATTTTTATTCCTCCGTATAACTTATTTTTCTACTTTGATTATGCAGTCGGGACACATAGTTGCGCAGAACGCACAGCCGATACAAGCCTCTTGGTTTGTTATTTCGGCAACGTAATGTCCTTTTTTGTTTATCTTTGTCTTGGAAACCTCAAGAATATGCTTGGGACAAGCCGCAACGCAAAGTCCGCAGCCCTTACACATATCCACGTTAAACGTAAGCTTTGCCATTTCTTTTCCTCCTAAATAATTTTCTTTTGCAATTTCATTTTCAAAAGCTCGCCGTTCTCTTCCCCAAAGCCTTCGATTCCCTCAAAGCAAGGAAAATCGGGTACTGTGGTAAGCTTTATCGGCAGGCCCGATAGTCGCGCTACGCTCTTGGCGTACTCAAACGAGTCCTTCACCGTTTCGGGTGTGGTTTCGGGACCCAAATTGGAATTATTTACGATTCCGTTAAATGGGATTCCCGACGCCGCCTCGATCTCGCGCATTATTTCAACCGTATCCTCGGGGTTCTTGGACAGCGGTCGGTAGCAGTTGATAACGAAAAGCATATCGTAATCGTTTTCTTCAAGAATAGAGGGGGTATATCTTCCGAGTGCAAAAGCTCCTCGGTCGTCTCCGCCTATATCAAGCACCGCGTAACGGCTCTTATCGAAAACCACGTTATACATTTCCGCGGGAAGCGCAGGCAGGTCCACGTTGGAGTTGGCAAACTCCGATGCGATAAGCTTTATGCCCGCTTCCGCAAAATCCTTTTCGCTGTCTTTGGTTCGGAAATAAGGATTGACCGTATCCAGGTCGGCAACCGTAACCTCAAGCCCCTCATTCTTAAGGGCAAAGGCGTAATTGACCGCCGCGTTGGTCTTTCCGCTTCCGTAGTGACCCGCGAAAAGCGTTACTCTTTTATGTTTCATATTTCCTCCGACAATTAAAGCTTGTTTCTCTGAATCTTTCCGCTTGTTGTCTTGGGCAATTCTGTCTTAAACACAACTATTCTGGGGTACTTATAAGGAGCCGTCTTGCTCTTAACGTAGCTCTGAATTTCCTTCTTAAGCTCCTCTGTTCCCTCTGTTCCCTTTGTAAGAACGATGCTCGCCTTAACGACCTGACCTCTCACCTCGTCGGGAGCGGCGGAAACTCCGCACTCAAGCACGTAAGGAAGCTCCATAATGACGTTTTCTATCTCGAAGGGACCGATACGGTAACCCGAAGACTTGATAACGTCGTCCACGCGTCCAGCGTACCAGAAATATCCGTCCTCGTCACGCCAAGCGGTGTCGCCCGTGTGATAGAATCCGTCGTGCCATACCTCGTCGGTTTTCTCCTTGTCGTTGTAGTAGCCTCTGAAAAGTCCGCAGGGGGCACCGTTTTGTACGTTGATACAAATCTCGCCCGTCTCGCCCACGGGAATCTCGTTTCCGTCAGCGTCAAGAAGCTTGATATCGTAAAGCGGAACAGGCTTACCCATAGAGCCGAGTCTCGCCTTTGTTCCAAAGAGGTTAGCAAGCGCAACGGTGGTTTCGGTCTGACCGAAGCCCTCCATTATCTGGAGTCCCGTAGCCGCCTCGAACTGTCTGAACACCTCGGGGTTAAGCGCCTCGCCGGCGGTAGTCATATGCTCGATAGACGAAAGGTCGTACTTTGAGATATCCTCTTTGACCATAAGTCTGAGCATTGTAGGCGGTGCGCAGAAGGTGGTAATGTTATGCTTGGCAAACATAGGAAGGATATCGTGGGCGTCGAATCTGTCGAAGTCGTAGACGAAGAGTCCCGCCTCGCAGAGCCACTGTCCGTATATCTTACCCCACGCCGCCTTAGCCCAACCTGTGTCCGAAATGGTAAGGTGGAGTCCGTCGGGGTTTACGCAATGCCAGTATTTCGCCGTAATGAAATGTCCAAGCGGATATTTATAATTGTGGCAGGCAATTTTGGGATTGCCCGTAGTTCCCGAAGTGAAGTACATAAGCATAGGCTCTTCGCCGCATGGAGTGTCCTCTGTGCGGTCGAACTTAGCGGTAAAAAGGCTGTACTCGTCGTCAAAGTTTCTCCAACCCTCTCGCTCGCCGCCGACTATCATCTTATGCTCAAGGCACTTTGCGTGAACTGCCGCCTTATCCACCTCAACGGGCACGTTATCGTCTGCGGTACAAACTATTGCCTTAACGCCCGCGGCGTTCAGTCTGTACTCTATGTCGTGCTCCTTAAGCTGGTTGGTGGCGGGAATCGCGACCGCGCCAAGCTTATGGAGTGCCACCATACAGAACCAGAACTGGTAGTGACGCTTGAGTATCAGCATCACCTTATCGCCCTTCTTTATGCCCAGCGACTTAAAGTAGTTGGCGGTTCTCGAAGAGGCTTTTTTCAGCTCCTCAAAGGTTATATTTCTCTCGGTCTTATCCTTGGAAATGTGAAGCAGAGCC
>JAFTLM010000011.1 GCA_017455945.1 Clostridia bacterium
TCAGTGGCGCAATATCGGTTTTCTCAAACGAAAGGTCGTTTTTTATGCCTGCAAAATACCGCAAAAGGATAGTGGCGGGAGCACCCGACCAGGCATGATTTTTGGTACCGAGATGGAAGAAATCCTCCCAAAGGGTACTGTTTTCGTTTTTTATCAACGGCTGATAACGGCACATCATTCGGGAAAAGGCATCCTTTTTGTATCCCATCTCGCAAAGTGCTGTCAGAACGTAGTTTTCCATATACGTGGTACTGTTGAACACCGACATAAGGACAAAACGCAGACGTGGATATTTCTCCTTATCGCAAAGCCCCGAAAGCACAGCCATCGCATTTGCTCGGTCGTCAACAAGCTCTCCGCTTGCGAAATATCCGCCCTTTTCCTTCCAATATCTGGCTGTAAAGGTGCTTTCTATAGCCCTCATTCTTTTTTCTATGAACTCATTATACTCGTTTCTGTTCAGTAATTCAGCCATTGTTTTGGCGAATTTCAGTGCCGAATAATACCAACAGATATTGAGCACAAGTTTATCGCAGTTAAAGAGGTGGTCGTACCACTCCCAATTTCCCGCACGGGGCACAACGACACCGTCACCGTCTGTTTCCCAAAGCATAAGGTACTTGACTGCAGGCTCGAAAACCGCCTCCAAGACAGAGGCGTCTTTGGTAACGTGGTAATACGAGGCTACCATTCCTATCTCGCTGATTGCGTTCAGGCTTTGCGACGGCAGCTCTGACCAGTTATCGCCGGGCACGTTTCCAACCAATCTGTCGCCTTTACGCAAATTGACAAAGTCAAATATTGCTTTTCGCAAAAGCAGAAGTCCGTTGTTATCCAGAAGGTACGCTATCTGCGGTGCCTGCACCGAAACGTCACCTATCCACTGCCCTCTTTCTCTGTCGGGACAATCCATAAGGTTTTCGCGCATACAGACCTTAAGGGTACGAACGCATTTTTCGAACAGCTTATTAACGTCGTCATCGTTGCACACAAACTTTGTTGTAACCTTACTGTCGTATCCGCTTTCTCTGTATCCAACCTCAATTATCTCCACGCCCTTGGGAATTGTGAAAATAATTTTTTCACCGAATATCCAATCAAGCATTTCAAATTCCTGAACTCCGTCACGGCAGATATATTCAGCACGGTGTCCGTAATATTTATTAAAATCACCGGGACCGCCGTTCACCTCGTATCTGTCGGAGTGCATCACTATTTTCAAGCCTGCGTTTGCCTTAACCTTTAAATAAGGCGAAAAGTGCATAGCATACGGAAGCTTTACAATATAATTCTTGCCGTCATATTCTGAATTGCAAGAAATTCTGTCGCTGAAAAACAGTTGAGGTATAACTCTTTTTTCAAGCTTTCCCCACGGCATATCCCCGTATGCACCGAGAACAATTCCCCTCTCCGCATTTTCACTTATTTGCGGGCAAAGCGAAAAGGGTCGTGTCTCCGCATTATAGACGGTATGATTTCCTCCGTACAAAAAAGTGCGTTCAAAGTCAGATGGCATTTCATATGCGGAATCCACCTCACAAACGGTGGTTTCATTTGAATACAAATTGAGGGCATCACAGGAGAATATCAGCCCCGCGCTTTTACAAAGGCTGTTATTTCTTCCTCCGTTTCCAAAATACCAAATGTGAATTTTTATTTCGTTTTCGCCCAAGTGAAGATATTTTGCAATATCAACGCTGTCGTAGTATCCGCAACCGGGCAGACTTTCACGGAACAAACCGCCATCAAAAACCACCAATTCGCCATTGACAAACAGCCAATACTTTGTTTCGCATCCGATATTTACAATTATCGGGGCTGTTATGTTCTCAACGTTTGCTGTAAATATAAAATTGGCACGCTGATTTTTTACAAATTCACACGTAGGCCAGATCCATTTTGCCTGTTCAAACATATATTTCCTCCTTAAAAACGAGAAACAAATCTATTTTTGCACATTTTACCATAAAAAAGATTAGAAGTCAATAGAAAAGCAAAAAGAAGCACCGCAAATGCGGTGCTTTCTCAATCTATATTTACAGTGTTTCGGGATATATGTCCTTTCGTGCGAAATAGAGCCTTTCGGCATTTCTCAGCATATCGTGTGAGTTTTCCCTATTTGTGCGAAGCCACGGAGCAACGAGAATCCCCGCAAGATGCTCGCTTGAAAGCTTATCTTTACAATACGCTACGGTTTGTCTCACGTTTGTATTATTTACCCAACAAGAGCAGGTAGGAATCTGGTCAAATCCGTGTTTATCAAGCAGCTCATAGGCATCTATCCACTCTCTGAAACGATACGGAGAGCTTGGGAGATTGTCTTTGAAGGGATTATAGTACCAGTTTGACTGGAGAATATCTTTTGACATTTTCTTCAAAAACACGTCTTTATGCTCCCATATATAATCCGACCATATCCAAGGGCGAGCGCCGTGCTTGGCACACTCGGCGGCAAGAAGATTCAAATCGTGGAACCAAAGCTCCTCGCCTCGCACGATTACCATCTCGAAAGGTGCCTGGGTCGCTGCATCCTCCTCGTCAAAACCAAGATGAAAAAGCTCGGGATATCCGAAAAGCTCGCAAACCTCGGCAATAAGGTCACTGCAAACTCTGTAATATTCGGGAGTGGAAATCATTCTGCGATATTTTTTCAGCCACGTATCGTGTCCGGCTGAAAAATTGAGTTTGGGAACAGGCATTATGCCAAGTGCTCTTATTTCGTCAAGTTTCTTTTTCAGAAACTCCTTACTCCACGCATCCGGGGCGGAGATTTCAGGGTGAGTGTCGTACTTAACGCCATCGCCCACGTCGATAAGAAGGAGGTTAAACTTGTGATCTGCAAGATACTTTACAGTCTCATCCCAGACCTCAATGTCGGTATCATTGGTTTCCTTATACGGTGCGGGAAGATACCAGCCCGCAGGTTGTGTAGCTTCATCGCCCCACATATGTTCGCTTAAGATTATCATATATCTCAAAAAATACTTTTTCTCCATAGCCTTCACTCCGCTTTTTTATTTGAAAGCACTTGCTTACAAAGCAAGTATAACATCAAAAACTTTCCTTGTCAACAGTCCTGCTCAAATTTATATAAAATTACGCAAAATCAAAGCCGCCAAATCTTTTTGAGTTGAAATTTTTATTTCTTCTTGTTTCTTATGCCTCTATACATTTCTCTGTAAGCTTCCAATAGTCTTTCAATATTCTCATCGGTCAATTCGAAACTGCCGGATAGATTTTCCGCCATAACCTCTAAAAACTTGTTTGTTGAACCATTGTTATCTAACTGAAGTTTAATTTGATCGCCTATATACCTTTTCATACCGTCCGGAACAGAATCCCCCGGAAATATATTAAGTTCACCCTTTAAGGATTTTGGCATATATGAAAAGAGATCGTCTATTGAGCACTCAAAAACATCAGCCATCATTGGCAAAAATGCAATATCGGGCGCGGCTTTAGCATTTTCCCATTTTGAAACTGCTTGGAAAGTAACGCCTAATTTTTGTGCAAGCTCATCTTGACTTAAACCGCTTTTCTTTCTGTACTTCAAAATATTTGCAGCCAATATAACGTTTACGTTTTCCATATTCCCCGCTCCTTTCATTGATTATATTATAACACACGTTATCTTTAAACGCAATAAATCATTAGTTTAATTTCCTCGACCTGCGGTTGAAGTCGCGGAGTCAATAACATAAGGGCGTTTTTGAATCTTTTTAAACAAACAATCCCGTAAACATCACATGGTGATTCAATGTATCGACTACCTTAAACGAAACCAACTTATTCCCTCTTGTTTCGAGCTTCAATTCAGCGTTTTCAGACGCGGAATTCACTAAATTTTTAATTTGTTCAAGTTGCTCTTTGCCGTACCAAAATTTAAGCTTCTTATTGTTTTGGCGGACCGAAATATCAATAAGCGCCATATACAGCGGATAATGCCATTCGTTTTTTTCAAACGGCTTTTTGCGAGGCGTTTTTTTCGTATCTTTCTCAATTCTTTTTCTATGTTCTTTTCGTTGATGCTCAAACAATACCACGAAAACAAGCAAAATAATCGCCGTTGCAAACGCAAACACCCTTGAAACTTCAGCAGGTATTATCTCATTAAAGGAATGAAGTTCAAGCCCCAAATGTGTATAATTGCGTGGTCGCGTTCCGACAACAAACGTAAAGACATACGGATCACAAGGTATTGGAGGAATAAAAAGCAGGACTTCAAATGAAACAAGGAGCAAGATGTTAAGAAAATTCAACACAAGCCCTATAATATTTGTTCTGTCATCACTTTTGCCGGCAAAATCAATTCCGCCGACAGAACACGGGCGAACAAATATTTTTCTGATAAATTTGTTTTCAATCCTGATATATTTAGCTGCGGGATTCTTAAATCTGTAAGATGAAATCCAAGCACAGTATATATTAGCCAAAATATGCCAAGCAGGTGTCGTAAGGGCAATAAAAACTCTCGTGTAATTTTTCGCTCCGAACAATACGCTGATATTAAGAACAAACAACACAAAAAGAGAAAAAATAAGTTTGGCTGTCGTAGATCTGTGTCTGCTCATATTTACCATTACCCCCCATCATTTTTCTGATAAAATAGGACGGAGTACAACTCCACGCGTGGCATTTGCTGTTCATTAATGAATCTCCGTAAGGGGAAAGTAATGGGTTTCCCGGCACAAAGACCTCATAAAAAGTGTCTGCACCTTCTTTTACCATCACCCCCCAAAAGGACTTAACATAATCCATAGCTTCTTTGTTTTTTCCCAATTTTATCATTGCTTCCACAAGATAATGGTTCATATATGGAGTAACAGGCTTTTTACTGTCGATATCTTTCATTGCTTTTTGCAGGTAATATGATTTATTAAATTCATTCGTCATAGTTGCTCCTCCTTTATTGGCACAATTATAACATATAAGCACCAAGTTGTCAACGGTGAGAAAAAACGAGGCGATTGCCTAGGTTATTGCCACCTCGTGGGGCGGTATTGGTGGCGAAATCCAATAAGAGAGAAAGAAAAAAACAGACCGCAAAAGTCGGGTTCTCATAAGGAAGTTTGCTTATGGTACGTAGGTTTGCTACGCTGTAAACAAATAATTATCGCCGACAGAAAATCTGCCGGCGATTGTTTTATTCTGTTCGATAAATTGGAATTTGTTGTTTACAAAGCGTTTTTGGGGCAGTTATTTACACACTCAAAGCAAAGAATGCACTCTGTTCCGTTCTTCCTTTTTCTCGAATTATCCGTTACATCTACATCCATAGGACATACACGCTTACACTTCCCGCAAGATATGCACTTGCTTGTATCGCATTTTATTCTCAGCAAAGCAAAATAACTCATTGGCTTTAGGAATACAGTAATCGGGCATATGTATTTACAGAACGCCCTATTATCCTTGAAAAGGAATGCAAAACTGATACCAATGACGTAATATAGCAAGTTCCCTATAATGAACGCCCAGAACATAATCCTTTCTATATTTCCCACATGAGTCAGGAAAAGTGACGCCACAAATATCAGAGATGCTGCAAAAACAACGTACCTAATCCAGCCAATCTTCTTTCTTGGCTGCATTGGTACCTTATAGGGAAGGAAATCCAGTATCATTGCTGTCCAGCAAGCATAGCCACACCAGCCTCTTCCAAAAACCAACGGTCCGAATATCTTTGCAACTGCATAATGAATGGTAGCGGCCTCGAATACACCCGTAAACAGATAATACCAAAATCCCTCTATCTGCATATTTTCGTTGCACGCCAAGCCCAAATATAGCAGCATATACAACCCAACCAAAAGCTGCGTCACGCACCGTGCGTGTCTATACTTTTTGATAAAAAGGAAAAGACCCAGTGCGATTGAAAAACCGATATAACTGAAATTTAACAGATAGAATAGATTATCCTTTGTCAAGTAAAGCGTGATTGCTATGGTTTCAAATATAGCCAGCATGAAAAGCGGCAGTATATATTTCTTTATCATATACCGACCCCTCCAAATTCTTATTTATCGTTCTGTTTTATCGCCAGTTTCGCCTTTGTTATACAAAGGCATCGGGCAAAGCCCATACCCCTAAAGTTTTACGAGCGCGTCCAAAGGCTCCCTCCGGGAGGGAGGCTTTTTTGTTAACTCCATTATAACACAAATCGGCAGAGAAAACAAGTTCTCCGCCGATTTTTATGTGTGTATTAAGGACCGTCGAGGACGCCGGTCCCTACAAATTGTAATCTTCCTTATGAGAAGGAGCGTAATGCGGTCTGTTTTTTCTTTGGGCTCACTCAACAATTTCTAACCTTAAATTTTTATTTAATTTTTCCTTTTCTTACGTAAATAGTCGCAGAATGTGGAATAGCAGTAGAAACATCCATTTCAATAAATTTTTCCACCTTAAACCCGATGTTTTCAAATTCTTTGATATATCCGTTTTTGTCTCTTGCTCTCGCCGGAAGAAGGGGAACAAGTACCTCTACTACACCGCCGTCGTGAGAGTTTTTTACCTGACGCGATTGCAGGGTTTTATAGTCTTCACCCGTGATTTGTGCCCATTCCTCAACAGAAATGACAATGCCGTGATATGTTCCATCCTTACGATACGACTCCCTAAAGAATAACATTGGTGAATTTTCTTTTAACGCGCTATACGCATTTTTCAAATACAACTCTCTGTCTTTATCAGTAACCAACATATGAAATCCCATGCAGTCAAGAGCCGCGTCGTATTTTCCCTTAACGCTTTCCTTAACCATATCCAGAACCTCAACCGTAGCATTCGGATATTTTTCTAACAATTTCTTAGTTTTCTCAATAGCAGACGGTGAAATGTCCACGCCGTGATAGATGCATCCAAGCTCAGACAAGATAACCCCGCAAGCACCCTCACCGCAAGCATATTCAATTATCCTTTTTCCTTGCAAATTATTTTCTTCTACCCACGATTTGAGGGTATTATATAGTACCTCATCATCGGGAGAATGCCCCCAACGTTTTGCTCCCGCAGAAAATACCGCTTGATAACGTTTTTCATACGCTTTATAATAAGGTTCTTTCATTTATTCCACCGCCTTTCTTTGTTTTTATATCACAAAATTGCAACTGATTAATCA
>JAFTLM010000169.1 GCA_017455945.1 Clostridia bacterium
CTTTTTGCCATAAAAGGCACAAAAAGAAAAAGTTCGCAAAAAGAAAAATGCCGTTTGGGAAGTTTCGCTCACTGCGGTGAGCGACAAGGCTTGTGCAGCCTTGACTCGCACCCACTGGCGTGGGGGCTCTTATGGGTGCGGGTGCGAACACCCCCCCGTCACTAAACCACAATTAAAAACACTCCTCCACGATTTTCCCTGCGTGGAAAAATCCGTCGAGTGTGCCGAGTGCTCTGCCCTCTCTTCCCTTTCGGTACACCAACAGCGGAACACGTTCTCTTGTGTGGTCGGTGGTCTTTGTAAAGCTTGGGTCACAGCCGTGGTCGGCTGTGATAACAAGCAGGTCGTCCTCCGAAAGCTTGTCAAGAAATCCGCCAAGCCAGGCGTCGAACTCCGAAAGAGCCAGGGCGTAGCCGTCCACGTCACGCCTGTGACCGTATTTCATATCAAAATCCACAAGATTAACGAAACAGAAGCCGCAAAAATCGCTGTCAGCAAGCTCTGAAGCCACCCTCATTCCGTCGGCGTTTGAGGTAGTGTATATCTCCTCGTCAAGCCCCACGTGGGCAAAAATGTCGCCTATCTTTCCCACGCCCACGCGCTTTACTCCCTGCCTGCCCAGGCGGTCAAGCAGAGTCTCGCCGGGCGGCTCTATGGAAAAATCGTGTCGGTGGGCGGTTCTCACAAACGGGTGCTCGCCCTCAAAGGGTCTTGCTATCACCCTCCCAACTCCGTGTTTGCCGCAGAGCAGCTTTCGGGCTATCCTGCAGTATTCGTACAGCTCCTCCACGGGAACCACGTCCTCGTGGGCGGCAATCTGGAAAACGCTGTCGGCGGAGGTGTAGACTATCAGCTGTCCCGTAGCTATGTGCTCCTCACCGTAGTCTGCGATGACCGCCGTGCCCGAATAGGGCTTGTTGCAGAGCGTTCCTCTGCCGCAGAGGCGTTCAAACTCTCCAATCACCTCTTCGGGAAAGCCGTCGGGGTAGGTTGGAAGCGAATTTTCCGAAACTATACCGCATATCTCCCAATGCCCTATGGTGGTATCCTTGCCCTGCGAAAGCTCGGTCATTCTGCCGTAGTCAGCAAGCGGATTCGGAGTCTTTCCCAAAAACTCCAGCCCCTCTATATTGCCAAGCCCCAGGGATATTAACTTGTCTATTTTCAGCTTGTCCGATTTCGACAGGCTTCGAAGGGTGTTAGCCCCCTCATCTCCGAAATCGGCAGCATCGGGTGCATTTCCCGCCCCCAGGCTGTCAAGAACTATCAAATATGCTTTCATTTTTTCTCCTAAAAAGCGACCGTTATCCCCATAACATAAACTTACTTCAAACTTTTCACGTACTCCTCAAGGCATACGCCACGGGAATACATCTTATACGCGTGCTCTCTGCCCACGAAGCGGTAATGCCAGGGCTCAAAGGAGTAGCCGGTAATCTCGGTTTTGTCCTCGGGAAAACGCAACACGAAGCCGAACTTCCAGGCGTTTTCAAGAAGCCAATCGTACACGGGGTAGTCGGCAAAGCTCTCGTCAAGCGCTGACATAGTGCTTGTCATAAGGTCAACGCAAAGCCCCGTCTGATGCTCGCTGGTACCGGGTCTTGCCGAATAGGAATCCGCCACCCTCTCGGCATCGGTACGGTCAAGTCCGCTTTTGCCCTTTGAGGTGTATTTTTCGTAAATATATCCGTCGCCCAAAACCTTGCGCGCGTCGCTTGTGATGCTCTGCATCTCGTAATTCACCCAGCCGTTATATGTGTCCTTCTGATAGTCGTAGGAACGGTACGCGCTGGTGACAAACACGTTGTTAAAGCCGTTTGCCCTCATCTCGGCAAACATCGCCTCAAGTGCCTTTGCGGCTGTTCGCTCAAGGGTTATGCCGTTCTTTGGGGTGTCTTTTACGTCAATTCGGTCGGCAGGCTCAAAATCAACCCCCACAATGTGCTCCTTGTTGACAAGCACCAGATATTTTTCGTCTTTTGCGTTCATATATTTCTCGTATTCTTCAAGTGAACTCTTAAAAGTGACCTCGGGAACCTTTATCTCGGTAACGGGATCGTTTTTTTCGGGCGGCTTGCCTTCGGGAGTTTTTTCGCCGCCTCCGTCGGGAATAAGCAAAATCACTGTCAAAATCAGAGTGATAACCGCCACAACTATAAGCGGAATCAAAAAAGGACTGTTTTTTCTTCTCATATGCACTCCTATTTTGTCTCGACTATCATAAAATAGGGGGACGTGGGGGAATTGATTATCTTTATCTGTGCTATGCTGTAGGTAAAACGGTCAAGCCCCGACAGATACTCGGTCACCATTTTGCCCTCCAGGTCGCCCTCCTCGTGACCGGGGTAGATGGCGATGCAGAGAATTGCGTCTCTGTCAAGCATAGCTATTGCCGCCTTTATGGCAGGCATAGTCGTCTCCCTCATTGTGGTAATGTTCTTGTCGCCTCCGGGAAGGTAGCCCAGGTTGAACATTCCCGCCTTTATCCTGCCCTCCACGTACTTTTCGCAGTTGTGGTGAGAGTCGTGAATGAGGGTGTAATTTTCGGGACATTCCCCCCGCACGAGAGTCTCGCGGGTAGAGTTTACCGCCGCCTCCTGGATATCAAAGGCGTAGACTCTTCCCTTTTCGCCCACGGTCTTTGAAAGAAATTCGGTGTCGTGTCCGTTGCCCATGGTGAAATCAACGGCAACGTCGCCCTCCTTCAAGTGGGCTAAAATAAACTGTTTTTGTAAATCAAGTAAACGTATCATATTTTCCTCGCAAATCACTCGTTCCCTTTATGCAAATTTCCTCTGAGGAACTTTATGGCTCTCTCCACCGCGTCCTTGGAGTCGTACCAGGGCTCCTCGTCGTATCGGTAGTCAAACTTCTTGCAGAACCAGCTTACGTCCTCCGAAAGCTTTTCGAAATAGGG
Source organism: Clostridia bacterium (assembly GCA_017455945.1). Classification (GTDB taxonomy): domain Bacteria; phylum Bacillota; class Clostridia; order Oscillospirales; family CAG-272; genus RGIG8775. The sequence goes on from JAFTLM010000169.1 coordinate 2,918, forward strand.
CTCCACCACCCCCGAAACCGCCTTTGCGAAGTCGGGCAGCTTCTTTTTGTTGAAGCGTTTCTTGCCGAATTCCAAAAGCATTCTGTAGTGCGGCAGACAGAAATAGGTCTGGTCGGCAAGCTTCTTTTTGAACTCGTCGTCCTTCTCCCAGAGCATCACCGCGGTCTCCACCATACGGACAAAATTGTGCTCAATACGTCCGCAGACGTAACAGCTCTTTTCAAGCTCGCCTATCCTCTTTTCAGCTTTTCCGCCGTCTCTTGAAAGCAGACCGCTTTTCGTCTCCTTTATCAGGTCGTTTATGTGGCTCTCCAGGGTCAGCGCCATACCCAAACGGTTCTTTCTGACAAACATCATGTCGTAGTGGGTTCTGCAAAAGCCCTGCTCGTTGGTCTTTATTCGCACGTCGGGCTCCATCATCGAAGCGCCCAAAATAAGCTCCAGCTCGTTTTCCTCAAGCTTGTTGTACATAGCGCAAAAAGCACAGCCGCAGGCGTGATTGGCGGCAGATGCCTCAAACGCCTCGTTGACGGGTATGGTGTAAATCTGTTCCATATACGTTGTAAAACGGCTTTTTTGTCCTCGCCGTCTCTCCTTTTTTTGAAAAATTGTATTGAAATTTTTTAATTGTGATGTTATAATATAGATAACCATATTAATGATACCACAAATATGCCGTTTCATCAAGAGATTTTTTTAAATTTGTAAAGAGAAAATATGAAAAAGATACACAAAATACAAAATACTTTCGGAATAAACCTTGACCACACCTTCGATTGCGGTCAGTGCTTCAGATTTGACAAGACGAACTCCGCCGACTACGAGACGGAATACAAGGGCGTCGCCTTCGGTAAAGAGATTGCGTTCGCGCAAAAAGAGGGCTTCCTTTACGTTACGGGTGCCGACGAAAAAGAATTTGAAAGCCTTTGGAGAAGATATCTGTCGCTTGACGAGGACTACTCGGCTATCCACAGAGGTCTGCTCTCGCTGTCGGACAACGAGGCTCTGTGCCGCGCGGTGGATTACGGAAAGGGTATCCGCATACTTCGCCAGGAGCCCTGGGAGACGGTCTGCTCCTTCATCATCTCGCAAAACAACAACATACCCAGAATAAAAGGGCTTATCAAAGCCCTGTCGGAAAAGGCGGGCGAAAAGATAGGCGACGGCGTTTACGCCTTCCCCGCGGCAAAGGCGGTGGCTGAGCTTGGCGAGGAAGGTCTGAGGGAGCTGAAAACCGGCTTCCGCGCGCCATACATACTCGACGCCGCAAGAAAGGTGGCAAGCGGCGAGCTTGACCTTTCAAAAATATACTCGATGCCCACAAAAGAAGCCGAAAAACTCCTTTGCACCGTCAAGGGCATCGGGCCCAAGGTGGCGGACTGTGCCCTTCTCTTCGGATTTTCAAAATACGACGCATTTCCCGTTGACGTCTGGATAAAGCGTGTGCTTGCCAAATATTTCGCCCCCGATTTCACCCCCGAAGCCCTCGGCGAATACGCAGGCGTGGCACAGCAGGTCTTGTTCTACTACGAAAGGTGGAACGGAGGAGAAAACGCATAAATCTGCTGCGCAAGATAAATTGTATTTTAGCGGCGAGGGGTGTGTTCGCACCGCACCCATAAGAGCCCCCACGCCAGTGGGTGCGAGTCAAGGCTGCACAAGCCTTGTCGCTCACCGCAGTGA
>JAFTLM010000012.1 GCA_017455945.1 Clostridia bacterium
AGGCACAAAAAGAAAAAGTTCGCAAAAAGAAAAATGCCGTTTGGGAAGTTTCGCTCACTGCGGTGAGCGACAAGGCTTGTGCAGCCTTGACTCGCACCCACTGGCGTGGGGGCTCTTATGGGTGCGGTGCGAACACACCCCTCACGGTAAACTATAATTTATATTTCCAAAATCATCTCAACTTCGTCAAGGATGTTTGGGGCTTGACGAAGGAAGAAACGTCGGAGTTTGTGCTTTTTTCTAAAACGAGCCCGTCTCCGTCAACGTCAAAAACAAGATTGCCGTCCGATGACTTCAAAATCAGGTTATCTTCGTTTCGCTCAAAGCTTCCGTAAATCTCATTTCGGCTTTTATCCTTATAATACACAAAATAATACTCTTTTGAATTTTCATCAAGCGTCAGCATGGGCGAATAAAAATCGCCCTGTTCGTCATAGTAAGAATGGCGTGTTTCTGCTATGGCATCAAAAGTCTCTACACCCGCAATTTTATCTCGCTCCACCTCGACAAGAACAATCCAATATGCCATATCGGCTGTAACGCAGATATCGGGAGGCATCAGTTTTTGTGAAATACCAACAGTAAGTCCGCCGTTTTCAATATACATATTCGACAGATAATATCTGTACGAACCGCTTCCGGACTCAACGTAAGCTGCCAAAAGTATATTTTCTTCAAAGAACGCATCATCAAGCTTTGTGGAGTAGTCAAACAATCCGTCCTCTGTCCTCAGGTTAGCTTTAAGCTGTTCAAGCTGTTCCAACGAATCTATTTTCTGCACAGGCAGATGGTCTACAGCACTTTGTCCAAGACTTCTTGCGTTTTCGCATGGGATAAATCCAAACTCATCACTGTTATAGTGTCCCTTGAAAAAACGTGCTTCCGCTACTCGCGATTCTACAAGGTCTCCTTTTGGTATTTTAATCTCTTCTTCCTCGCCGCAGGATATAAAAGCTGCTATCACGGCAACCAAAGACAGCAACAAAGCTATGACGTTTTTCATTGTTAACTCCTTAAAAAATTTTGTCTTTCACTTACATAGACGGAATTTTTTCTTAAAAGTTCCCAAATTCTTTGATTTTTTCAAAAAATTTGTCGGAGGATATCAAAACAAAAGCAGGCAGAATCTTCGGATTCTGCCTGCTGAAATTATTTTGTCAAATCAACCGTTATAACCGGTCTTACTCCTACGTAGTCGTTCTTTACAAGCTTACCCGCATTGTCAACGGCACCGTAATACAGCACGTTTTTCGCCTTATTGGCTGTGTCACCCGAATCACGAAGCCACCAATCTCCGCATCTTGTATGTGCGTCAACGTAAACGCCGTTCTCTTCTGCGGCAACTGTAGGTCTTATCATTCTGTCGGCAACATCGGGAATAAGCACCTCAAGCTCTTTTTCCGAAAGCACGTAGACAAGGTCGGTTGTCTCGGCTCCGCCGCCTGCACCTGTAAGCTCATGAGAAGTGTTCTCAAGTGTAGTTTCCACCATAAGTGCCAGTTCGGCATCTGTAAATGCCGCCTTGAAATCTCCGTTAAGCCACTTTCTCAAATCGCTGTTTTCCCAATCAACTTCACCCGCATTAGTTGCCGTTGAATACTCAAAATCATAATAAAGAACTCTTTCAAGTATCTTTTCGGAAATAAGCGTAGCCTTTGAGCCGTCGGTAGAAAGAACCGTCCAGATAATTTCCTCGGCAGATGCAACGTCCCCGTCCTGCTCGTAAGCACCCAAAGAGATTTTTTCTCCGACTTTTACGCCTGCCCAATCATCGGGAGTGTATATTTTCTCGGGAACAATCTCGTTAACCGTCTTGACCCACATAGCGGGACGCACGCCTCTCACCGAAAGATCTCCGCGGACACCCGCAGGCTCAAGACGACCGAAATAAAGCACAACCGATGCATGCTGTTTGCTTGAACCCGGGCTGCGAAGCCACCAGGAAAGTGCCATATATTCATCCGCATCCTCGGGGTCTGTCTCATTCTCGGGACGGCTGTCAAAGCACTGTCCGCCGTTTGCAACAGCTTTGGCAGATGCCTTAGCTATGCGAGCATCATCACTGTCAAAGTATTTTTCAGTTTCATCAATACTAAGTGCAAACAGATAGTCCTCGGTAGCGTTTCCGCCGTCCACGTCGTGGGAGGCGTTATCTTCGTTAGCCACTTCCGACAAAAGTATGTATGCCTTTTCGTCATCGGCAAAAACTGTTTCATACAAGGATTCTTCACCAAAATTAAACTTCTGACGCAATGCACTTGTTTCCCAGGTTACGTCGTTCTTCTCGGTGCTGTATGAGGTCGCGTCTATACAAAGCTCGGATATTATCAAAGCCTTTCCGTCCTCAATGTCAAGCACCTTCCAGGTAATATCCTCCTCGCCGTTTTCTGAATTGTTGTCAAGGTCATATTTTCCTAACACAACGGTATCACCTACAGCAAGTGCGTCAAGGCTTTCCTGAGGCGTCTCGGCGTTAAGCCTCAAAACGTCGTCACTTCCTATAACGTAATCGGTAACACCCAAATACGTTTTTTTCGCTGTCTCTTTGTCGGCGTTTGCACAAGATGCAAACGGAACACAAAGTGCAAGGACAAGCAACAAGGACAAAATTTTTGAAAAATTCTTCACTTTATAAAACCTCCCGAATTGATTGTTAACATAATTAAGGGAAACCTCACTGTACAACATTCTATTTTAATTATACCACATCTTTTGAATTTGTCAATAAATATTTTTTCATTGATTAAAGCAACGTGAAAATTTTCTCAAAATTCGGGGCATACTAACTCAAAAGGAAAGTGAGGAATTTATATGCTTTGTATGAAAAAGAACGTCAAACCCATGAAAAGCCAAAAAGGAGGAGCGTTTATCGTCGGATTACTTATCGGTTCGGCGGCAACGGCAACCTTCTGTATTGTGAAAAAAATCAAGAAAAAGAAAAAGGAACGTTCAGGTGCCGCAAAAATCCGTTGCGACTGCACCGACAACAGCTATGAAAACTTTTGCAACTGCGACGAAGGTGCGGACGACTACGAACGAGCCAGAAACGGTTGCGGAAATTTAAGCGGCACCGAGGAATGCGATACCGACATTCTTCACACACACGGTTGTCTGGGCTATCCGCACGACGAATACGAGGGTTTTGCAGATTCAAACGGAGATCGCCCCAACGATCTTTCAAATCCCGAAATAGACAATCAAAAAGGTATTCCCGAGGGAAACCCATCTCCCTATTGGGCAAAAAACAAAAGGGGCAAAAGCAACCCACAGCCCGAAAATAAGGTTAACGAAGTAAAGAAAAAGTAAAGCCGAAGGTGCTGTCTTTAATGTGACAGCACCTTCACATATTACATACTTGAGGAATACGAAAAAACACAAATTTCAAAAAA
>JAFTLM010000170.1 GCA_017455945.1 Clostridia bacterium
AAGTCGGACAGCGAATAAGGGCTGCACGTCAAGCAAAGAAAATGAGCCAAGCGGACTTGGCATTTGATGCCCATGTGTCCTTGCCACACATCAGTGATATCGAACTCGGAAAGAAGGAAATGCTCCTTACAACCTTCTGCAAAATCATTGAAGCGTTGCAAGTGTCAGCGGACGAAATCCTACGCCCCGATGTCCCTCATGTGAACCAAATATACCAGAAGGAATTTGCCGATTTGCTTGGTGATTGTACACCAACGGAAGTCGAGGCAATTCTTAAAATTGTGCGTGAGTTGAAGACAACGATGCGAACCAATAAAACTGAATACGATGACTAATTGAGTGGGTATTGCGCCCACTCTTTTTTTATTGCCTTCAATATTTTTTGCGTTTCAATAACCCACGGTTAAAAACCTGACCGACAGTTATTCGCAATTTGTCAAAAAAGCAGTTATAATGTTGGCAACTATAACTATGGAGGCATATATCTATGAGTAACGATGTTGAGGTTTATGAACGCTTAATGCAAATCGGTGAGGCACAGAAATTTTCAGCCTTTTTCGGTGCAAATACCGAGCAAGCACAGAAGATTGCGGAGCATAAAGCGTGGCTACAAAATATCCGCCACGAACGCCCCAACACTGCTCATCCTTTCAGGGTCGGCATTTATATCCGATATTTTAATCAAACAAGGCATACGGACTATTTGGATTATCATATCCAAGAGTTCAAAGACACGATGGCTCTCTGCCCAAAATGGGAGTTAGTTGATTTCTATATTGACGAGGGCGCAACTGCGCCGAATATGGAAAACGCCAAAGAATGGAGTCGGCTCTTACAGGATTGCATGGACGGAAAGGTTGACCTCATCATCACCCAAAAGGTATCCAACGTATCGAAAAAGCCTTATGAGATAGCCTTTTTAGCACGGGTGTTTGCGGCCCAAAAGCCTCCTGTCGGTATGTACTTTATTTCCGAGGATATCTTCACCCTCGCTCATTATTATCAAGACGATTTGAAGGACACCTTCTTCCTGCCGTCCCCGAATTGGAAGTTGCTCCCCGATGAAACAGATGGAGGCAATGATGATTGACGAAGAAAAGCGTAATACAAAGTGGCAGCAAAAGGAAAAAGTCCGCCGCCGTATGCGTGTGGAAATAGACCCCGATAATTACGAATATATCCCCGAAAAGAAGAAAACCGATTATTACGATACCGAAACGCCACAATTGGTCGGTATTTATGTCCGTGTTTCCACCGATGACGTAAGGCAAACAACCTCTTTCGAGCTACAGAAAAAATACTATGAGGAGTTCGTTTCCCGCCACCCAAACTGGACACTTGTGAAAATCTACGCAGATGAAGGTATCAGTGGCACATCCCTTAAAAATCGTGATGAGTTCAAGCAGATGATTGCTGATGCGAAGGCAGGAAAATTAACGCTTATCATCACGAAAAGCGTATCCCGTTTTGCGCGTAATCAGTATGACTTTATCGGCATTGTGCGTGAGCTTGCCGAAAGGAAACCCGCCGTTGGTGTTTTCTTTGAGTCGGAGGCTATTTTCTCTCTCAACGAGGACTCCTCTATGGCACTGTCCTTCCAAGCCACTATGGCGGAAGAAGAATCACATACCCGTAGCCGTAGTATGGAAACCTCGCTGCGTATGCGCCTTGACCACGGCTTGCCCCTTACGCCGAAATTGCTCGGTTATAGCCACGATGCAGATGGTAACCTTATCATCAATCCCGACGAAGCTCCCACTGTAAAATTGGCGTGTTATAGGTACCTATTCGGCTACTCTTCGGGGCAAATAGCAAAAGCCTTTATAGCTCTTGAGCGTAAGTCCTACCTCGGCAACACCACCAAGTGGACGTCGGGCAGTATTATTCAAATCCTACGCAACGAGCGCCATTGCGGTGACGTTATAACCCGTAAGATCTATACTGAAAACTACCGCACACACCGCACGTTGATAAACAAAGGAGATAGACCGCAGAGCCATTACTCCAACCACCACGAAGCTATCGTTTCCAAGGCGGACTACATTGCCGTTCAGCATATGATTGAAAACGCAAGATACGGCAATCGTGCCTTCCTTCCTGAACTGCGTGTTATTGATAGTGGTATTCTGAAAGGCTTTGTGGGCATCCACCCTCGATGGGCAAATTTCAAGGAAGGCGATTATTTCCAAGCAGCGGTCAGCGTTTACGATAATATCGAAGAGGCTACCGAAACGGCTATACAACCTACTGAAATACAAATCGAAGTTGCCGCCGGGGATTTCGACCTTCGTGGCTTTGAGGTTGCCCGTGCAGAGTTTTTCGACACGCCCCACCGCCCGTATGTTACCTTTGCGGATAAGAAAATAAAATTCAACACGGATTGCATACGTAAACTTGGCGCAAAAAACTATGTAGAGTTGCTTGTAAACCCTATTACCAAGAAACTCGCACTCCGCCCGACGAATAAGGATAATCGTCAAGGGGTCTACTGCTCAACTCTGTCGTATAAGGTTTACTATCCAAAAGACATCCCAGCCTCGGCATTTTTTGAAACCTTGTATCGTCTGTTCGGTTGGAATACGGAATACAAATATAAAATTAACGGCTCTATCTACGAAAAAGACGGAGAGATTGTATTTATTTTCGATACCGCCGATTGCGAAACCTACTTCAAGTCCTATATGATTCCACGGCAGGAAGACTCGGCATCCTTAAAGCCACTGTCCGCCGTTGGTAATTACATCAAGGGTTATCCCGAAGAATGGATGTTTTCTTTCGGCAAGCCGTATTATTTTCACGAACGCTCGGTTGAGGAACTTGAAAACCAAAGCGAGATAGATTGGCAATTGCGGATACAAGGCCAACTCTTTGAAACGGGCAAGCGCATCAACGTTACGCCCTTTGAGGAACTCCGCAGATACATAAGGCAAGAATTGAGTGGCATCTCACTCGAGGAGGTTACTGATGAATCAATCTGATACTATAACGGAACTGTTAAAAGTCGTGGACGAGGCTGCTCCCTCTGCCACAAACGCACCTGTCCTTTCAGACGGGGATGAGGTTATTGAAACCACCGATTTTAATTTTGACGATTTCCAAGTGGTAAGACGTGAGTTCTTTGCGCATATGCGAGAGCCGTCCGTCACTTTCTGCGATTTTAAGTTCCAAGTCAACATGGCTTGTATTTCTAAATTCCCGCAGTTCGATTTTGCACAAGTGCTTGTAAACCAAACTGACAAGATTATAGCTTTACGCCCCTGCGAAGAAGGCGCAAAGGATGCCTACCTTTGGTGCAACAACTCCAAGGGTAAACGCAAGCCTCGTCCTATCACTTGCAAGCCGTTCTTTGCAAAGATTGTGTCTATGATGGAATGGAATCCGAAATATCGATATAAGGTGCTTGGGCGCTTGATGCATTCCAACGGCGAATATTTAATCGTTTTCGACCTTAACGCTCCCGAAATGTATGTGCGCACTTTTGTCGAAGGACAGAAAAAGCCAAAAACATCGAGAACGCCCGTGTTCCCCTCGGAATGGCAGACACAGTTCGGATTGCCGTATAGCGTTCATAAGCAATCGATGCAGATAAATATTTTTGATGGCTACGCTGTTTACGCAATTAAAGACACCACGGCGGTGGCAGATGAAAATGCTACTCTGCCTGCACCCGTAAATGCGGAAGGAGATAATCAATGAGTGATAATTTACAAACGGGAACGATACTATCTATCGACCCAAAGAAACATAGAATACGAATACATAAATCCACCCTCCACGCCCTTGGTGACCCAAGGCATATACAACTGCTTGTTAGCACAAATAGGCGCATCGTAGCCGTTAAGTGCGTGGACAAGGTTACATCGGGTGACCAGTCGCACAAGGTAAATGCTGAAATGCTTGGCCCCGATAACTCTTGCGAAATTTATAGCGGTTCTTTTATAAAGGAGCTTTGCAGCGTTGTGGGCGGTCTTGAAGAAAACGGCACATATCGTCTTTTAGGTACCATTCTTACGTCAGAGAAAATGGCGGTTTTTGCAATGGACACCATAGCGAAAGTAGAAAGTTGAGGACACGTATATGAACATACGCTTGCAAATAAATCAAGATTTTACAAACCTTATAAGCCCATACTCCAAAAAGGAATACCTACTGCTTGAAGAAAAGCTCCTTGAAGAGGGTTGCACCGAACCTATCGTTACTTGGAAGGGTTATATCATTGATGGTCTTACTCGCTATGAAATCTGCCTGCGCCACGATATCCCATATGAGGTCGAAGAAATGCGCTTTTCGTGCAAAGAGGCGGCTATGGCGTTTGTCTGCAAAAAGCAACTCCAACGACGGGACTTGAACTTTGAAACACGCAAATTCCTAATTGTTATGCAGTATGAAGCGGAAAAATATCTCAATAGCACTCGCTCCCGTACTTATACGCCTTGGCGTGGCACAGATGCCGCCTTATCTCTTGATAGCGTGAATTATACTGAATCACCTACAAGGCATACAACGGCGCAACGATTAGCCGATGAAAACAACGTCACTCACGCCACCATTCAAAAGTACGCTATTTATACAAAGGCGCTTTTGAGCATAGGCGCAAAATATCCCGAGGTCTTACCTAAAATCCTCGCAGGTCGGCTAAAGCTCCCACACCAACGTGTCGTGGAACTTTCTAAACTTTCCGCATCAGAACTTCGGAGGGCGGATTTCGGTGAGGAGCAAAAAACTTATAGCATCCAAATGAACCAACCTCACCGAGGCAGACCGCCAAGAAAAAACACTGTAGTTGCTCCACCGCCCGTTAGACCATCCGTCAAGGATATGCCGGCGTTTGACCCCGACGCCCCCGCCGTTGAGCTATCTCTTACTGTTCCTTCGTGGACAAGCTCTATAAAACGCGCTCATAAAAATATCAATGCCGCTATCGTTTCAGATCGTGCAAAGGAAAAATTAAAAGATGTATTGTGCGACCTGCAAGATACCATAGCAGAATTACTCGCACTCATAGAGGAGGAGTAAAATGGACGATTACAGTATGTTCGTGCCAAATGTGCATTTCGAGCAGATACCTATAAAGAACTTGGTGTCAAACCAAGACTATCAGCGTAGCCTTTCGCATACGCATATTGCCCGTGCTGCAGAAAACTTTGACTTGTATCAAATCAACCCCGTCAAGGTTAGCCGAAGGGACGGCATCAATTATGTTTTTAATGGTCAGCACACCATAGAAATCGTAGCTCTTGTTTCAGGCTCAAGAGAAACCCCTGTCTGGTGTATGATTTACGATGACCTCTGCTACGAACACGAAGCGGATATTTTCGCAAATCAGATGAAATTCGTAAAGAACCTACAGCCCCTTGAGGTGTTTATGGCAAACATCGAGGCGGGCAATGATGAGCAGATTATCATTCGGGATTTAGTGGAATCCTTCGGCCTTACCATCGGCTCACAGAAAACCCACGGCGTTATTTGCGCTATAGCCACTGTTGAGTCTATTTACAAGGATTACGGCTATCACGTTTTGAGCCGTGTCCTCCGCCTTATCATTGGTGCTTGGGAGGGTGATTGTAACTCCTTCTCTGGTAGCATTATGAAAGCGGTGGCAAAACTTGTAGTGGTATATAAAAATGTGCTTGACGATGAAATTTTCAAAGAAAAGCTCGGTGCAGTTTCCCTCAAAACCCTTGCAAGAACCGCAAAGGAACGCCGTCCCGGTATGATGGGATATGCAGAGGCTATGGTTATCGAGTACAACGGCAAAAAGAAAAATAATGTGCATCGTTTACGCATCGGAAAGCTCTATGAAAAAGAAGGCATCGATGATGAGTACGAAGAGCCGATAACTTTCGACCTTCCTACAGATGACAAATAGCAATATGCTCCTGCGAAAAAGCATCGTAGGAGCATTTTTGACTATAATTATTTACTTTTTTGGTGGTTTATCTCCATTCCATTCTTGAAACGGAACACCATTTCACCCGTTTTATATACAGTTACGCTTTCCACGCAAACGCTCCAAAGCCTCTCATCAAAGGTCTCAATCACGCCCTCTCGCTCGTGGATTTCAAACATAAATGCGCCTATGATTTCCGCCTCTTGCAAACGTTGTATGCGGATAACTTTCAGTTCGTCAAGCTCGGCTGCGAGGTCATTTGCACGTTTTTCATATTCATCGTAGCGTTTCCAAAAAGCCTCTTGGTCTTGGGAAACTCGCATATTGTCCTCGACGTGCTTTTTCAGAAGAACTACCGCATCCTCTTGGGATTCTTGCAACCTTGCAATCTTGAAATCAATCTCGGTGGTGTCCGTCAGCGTGTCCTGCATCACACGGCAGGCATCGAGCACCGCATCCTTATCCGCCATAAGCGTATTAAATACCGCAATAAAAGCATCTTTGATTTCTTGCTCTGTAAGGTGGGGTGTTTCACATCGGCGGTTTTTATCTGCGTATTTATGATTGCACCTGTATATGACCTTGCGGTATTTATCTGTAGAGTGCCATACCTTTGAGCCGAAAAACTCACCGCAATCCCCGCAAATAATACGGGAGGCAAAAATGGTGTTTCCGCTATAATTGCCTTTGACACCTTTGCGCCTTGCCATTTCCGCTTGTACCACCTCGAACTCTCTCGGCAGAATAATCGGTTCGTGGCTATCCTCGATATAGTATTGAGGCACTTCGCCCTCGTTGGTTTTCATCTTTTTCGTAAGGAAATCCACTGTAAAGGTTTTCTGCAAAAGGGCTGCGCCTTTATACTTTTCGTTTGTAAGAATACTCTCGATGGTGCTTGCTTTCCACACCGCCTTTTGCCTTGGCGTGGGGATACCGCTTTCGGTAAGAATGCTTGCTATCGCATACGGCGTTTTGCCGTCAAGGAACATTGAATAAATAAGGCGGATAATGTTTGCCTCTTCGGGGACTATCTTGGGAAGCCCATCCTCGCCCTTTTCGTAGCCAAGGAAGGATTTATAAGGCAAGTACACTTTGCCGTCTGCGAAGAATTTACGCTTACCCCACGTTATGTTTTCCGATATGCTACGGCTCTCTTCCTGCGCCAAGGAACTCATAATCGTGATAAGCAACTCGCCCTTGCTATCGAGGGTATAAATATTTTCCTTTTCAAAATAAACCTCGATGCCTTTTTCCTTGAGCTTACGCACTGTGATAAGACTATCAACAGTATTGCGGGCAAAACGGCTGACCGACTTTGTAATGATAAGGTCAATCTTGCCTGCGAGGGCATCCTCAATCATCTCATTAAAGCCGTCTCTGTGCTTGGTGTTCGTTCCCGTTATACCTTCATCGGTATAAACCTTGACAAACTCCCAATCGGGTCGGCTTTGGATGTATTTCGTGTAATAATCCACCTGTGCCTCATAAGAGGTAACTTGCTCTTCGCTATTGGTGGAAACACGTGCATAAGCCGCCACTCTGCGTTTGCGCCTACTTGTCTTTGAAACACCTGTGTGAAAATCCCTTGTGGCGGGAATAACTGTAACCTTTGCCATTTTAACCTCCGTTTTGTCTTAACGCCCTCTGCCTTGCAATCTCTCGCATTTCGGGAGTCCACGATGCCGAGCGTGATTTGTACTGCCATTTCTTTTCAATCGTTCTGCCGTCCGTCATTAAAAACACCAATTTTCTATCAAAAACAGTGATTTGCGCTACGTTTTTATAAATAAAATCGGCGTTGAAACTGTCCCAACCGAAAATCTCACAACAAAGTGTCTCAAGCGTATCGTTGCGAATTTGCTTTGCCTTTTCGCACCCGGCACGTCCACGCTCAAGGTAATGGTGGCAATGCCAAATGGTGCGGGCATTGTTTTTTGCCCTTTTAACATACCCACCGCAGTAACCGCAAACCATCTTTTTTGAAAAGGGTGATTCGCTTGCTTCTGTAGTAGATGTGTAATACTTCGTAGCAGCATCGAGCTTTTGGTTTGCTATCTGAAAGGTAGCCAAATCCACGATTGCAGGGTGCGTGTCCTCGACGTAATACATCGGCAACTCTCCTCGGTTGATTTTCTTTTTCTTTTCGAGGTGGTTATTACTGAATGTTTTTTGTAATAGTGCGTTGCCCGTGTATTTTTCGTTGCGGAGCATGGCACGGAGTTTCTTGCTCGTCCACTCACCACTTTCAATCGGTGGCACTCCGCTTTCGTTAAGCCAATGTGCTATTTCCGCCAATTTCGAGCCATTTACAAACCTTGAAAACACCTCACGCACTATTGTTGCATTGGCTTCGTGAACGCTGACTTTGCCTTTAACGATGATGTAACCGAAAAGGTATCGGAAGTTCATAAGCTCTCCCGCCTCAAAGCCTTTGCGGATACGCCACTTTGCATTTTCGCTTGCGGAAAGGCTCTCTTCCTGTGCGTAGGATGCAAGGATTGTAAGCATAAGCTCTCCGTCTGCGGAAAGGGTGTGGATGTTCTGTTCTTCAAAGAAAATATCCACGCCAAGCGCCTTGAACTCACGCACTGTTTGCAAAAGCGTAATCGTGTTGCGGGCGAAACGGCTAATTGACTTTGTAACAATCAAATCGATATTGCCTTTTCGGCATTCTTCAAGCATAGCTTGAAACTGCACTCGGTTTTCCTTCGTTCCCGTAAAAGCCTCGTCTGCGTATATGCCACAAAACTTCCAATCCACGTGGGAGGCTATCATTTTTTGATAATAACTGACCTGTGCTGAAAGCGAGTGTAGCATTGCATCCTTACCACTTGAAACACGTGCGTAGGCGCATACTCGAAGGCGTTTGATTTCGGTTGCCCTTACGGGCGTAACGTCCTTTATTTCTCGCATATTTACCTCCTTTTTGGTATGTGTATATTACCTCTAAAAGAGTTATATATCAAGTCATATTTCGATAAATTGAGGAACTATTTATAGAGAATTTTTCGCACATTTTTTGTTCAATAAGCCCGTGTTCTTCGGGGGTGATAATTCCTCGTTTTAGCATATCGTCCGCCATACTCATAGCGAGCTTATACATTAAAATGTTCTGGTAATTTTCCATTCTTCCTCCTTGCCTCCGCATAGCAATCACGGGAACAATAAACCCTGTGGTCGTTACCATAAGCCGTGAATTTCTTTCCGCACCACGGGCAAATAAAATCATAAAAGGCTTTACGCTTTACCAAGTGCAGGTGCGAGTTCCACCACTTTTGTCGGCAAGTCCCGGAGCAAAATCGCCTCGGCTTCATATGCGATACAGTGGGCAACTCTGCGCCACATTCAAGGCACACGCCCTCGGTGCTTTCCTTACGCTTTATTTCCGTTCTGCGTAAAAATGTTTTTATCGTTCCTGCGGGAATACCTATGGTTTCCGCTATTTTACCTACGCTCATCCCTTGATTTTTAAGGGCTATAATTCGTTCTTTTTCCGTATTGGTCATCTATACCACCTCCACCTAAAAGCCACGGCAGAGCGAAAAAGTGAAGGTTTAACGCAAAAAAATAAAGCCTACCTCGGAAATAATCCAAGATAGGCTTCGTGTTGATTATTCAGTTTTATCCCTTATCGTTTTTGGTGAGTTGCTTGATAATCTGATTCGTACCCGTTGCCGTAAGACCGCTTGCGCCACCAATGACGATAGCCACAAGCACGTTGTCCGCAGGGACGATGGTCGGAATCAAGAAGAAGCAAACGACACCGCAAACAATACCGAGAGCCGTTGCGATAAGCGGAATAAAACGCTTGAAGGTTTCGTTATCGCCAACAGTATATTTGATGAGGTTAATAACCCAATAAACCACTGCTGCAATAGCGGGTACGCTGATAAGTTCAAGATACTGTTCCATAAATGTTTACCTCCGTTATTTTTTGGAATTCTGTTCAAGTAAGAACTCATAGAGTTCTTGGTCTGCTTTTTTATACGCCTCGATAGCCTCTTTCATCTCGCCGTTGGTCTTGCCGTCACGGATTGCAATGGCATCCGCATAGGTCAATTTTCCGATGGCTTCAATGCTCTTCATAATGAGGATATTTTCTTTTGCAAACACCTCATCACGCTCCTTTTCCTCTTTTTCACGCCTATCAAAATAGCGTTTCAAAAAGAAAAGCACCATACCGCTGATGATGCTTGCGCAAATACTTATAATTGTTGCTGCCATAATACCTCCTTACGCCGTGCGTTTCCAAAAATAGCAAGTAATGTACGGAGGCATATTGTTGTGCGCCGTATCACTGCCTGTCCCCGCCGAGGTAATCGTCTGTTCGCCGTTTTGCTTGATACCGCCACTTGTAGCCGTACCGAACTGAAACGTGGAAGTATCGGTTGCGCTCACGGGAATGGTAACATCGTGCGTATGGCTTGGCAGTTCCGCCACAGTAAGGGTGTGTTCCTTTTCACCGCCCGTTA
This sequence comes from Clostridia bacterium, assembly GCA_017455945.1. Classification (GTDB taxonomy): domain Bacteria; phylum Bacillota; class Clostridia; order Oscillospirales; family CAG-272; genus RGIG8775. Next base: position 10,363 of record JAFTLM010000170.1, read on the forward strand.
CCTCGGCGGTAGCAAAATCTGCGTTGTTTTCGTCTACTGCAAGAGGAAATCTGCCGTTGCCCCATCTCT
>JAFTLM010000171.1 GCA_017455945.1 Clostridia bacterium
AATAGGTTGTTGGATAAAAATGTGCCGAATTTTAAATTCGGCACATTTTTTTGTGTGAATTTTCTAAATGTTTTTTTGAAGTTTCCTTCTGTACAAAATTCCATAAATGCTTGACAAACGGTAAAAAACATTTTATAATAGAAGCACAATGTTCTTGAAAAAACAGAGAGGATTTAGTATGGAAATTATAGATTTTCACACCCACCCGTTTATTCGGGAGGACTGCTATTTTTGCTTTTATAAAGAAAGTGTAAAGGCGGACAAAAATACAATTGTTTCTGATATGACCGAGGCGGGAGTGTCACGTTTTTGCGGAAGTGTTGTAAGAAAAAGACGAGAGGGAGAGGGCTTTGAGGTGCTTCGCGGGCTTAACAGAGACGCACTTGAACTTCGGGATTTTTACGGTGAAAAATACATACCCGGAATACACGTTCACCCTGATTTCGTCCGCGAATCAATAGAAGAAATAGAATTTGCCGCAAAAAACGGCGTTAAGCTTGTGGGAGAACTTGTGCCGTATATGCACGGCTGGAAGGACTATTCCTGCAAAGGTTTTTCGGAAATTCTTGAAGCCGTTGAAAAATACGGAATGACCGTCAGCCTTCACACGGGCGACCACGAACAGATGATGAAAATGGCGTCTGAGCATAAGAACGTCAACTTTGTTATCGCTCACCCCGGCGAAAAGGACCGTGTGCAGAAACATATCGAGCTGATGCAAAATTGCGATAACGCATATCTCGACATTTCGGGCACAGGACTTCACAGATACGGACTTGTACGCTATCTGTGCGATAAAGTGGGGGCGGAACGTATTTTGTTCGGCACCGATTATCCCATAGGCAACATCAGAAGTTACGTGTACGCGATGATGGGCGAACACCTGACGGACAGAGAACAAGAGCTTATATTCAGCGGTAACGCAAAAAGACTTCTTGGAATTTAACCTAACAATTCAAAAGCAAACGGTTATTTTAACCGTAAAAAAAGGTTGCGTTGCAACCTTTTTTGTTTTCCCCCTTGACAAAAAACAAAACGTCTGTTATACTATACATAGATATACGATGTATTGTGAATCTATGTAAGGAGGAAATTATGAAAATAAGTAAAGAATTATTGAAAGGAAGCACCGCTATATTGATACTTAAAGTAATATCCGAGGGCGATGCGTATGGCTATCAGATAGTCGGAGAACTGAAAAAAAGATCGGGCGACGTGTTCAAATTAAACGAGGGCACTTTATACCCCATACTTCACACGCTCGAAAAAGAGGGCTACGTCAAGTCATATCGTAAATCTACCGAGGGCGGGCGAGAGCGTAGATATTATAAGATAACCCTTGAAGGCAAAGCACAGCTTAGTGAAAAAATTGAGGAATGGAACCTTTTTGCGGAAGGAGTAAACCGAGTGTTAAAGGAGGAGCGCTGAAATGACCGATAAGTTTGACCTTGATTTTGAAATAGAACGGTATACCTCAAGAATAACACGTGATATTTTTTCGCATAAACAACGTAAGAGGGTAAAAGAAGAATATGCGGAGCATATGACAGACCTGATAACCGAATATCAGCTTGGCGGAATGACAGAGGATGACGCCTTTGAAAAGGCGCGGGCCGAATTTGGAGACGAGAATAAAATTCAGGCACTTTTGGCGGTTGTGCATAATAAAGACCGATTACCGTCATGGGTAAGGCGTTTGTTTTTGGCGTTGCTTGCCGCCGCCATTGCGGTTTCGTGGTATCTGATTGATAACGACACCTACCGTTCGTGGCTTTCGCTTATTTTTACACTTGCCGTTGTGGTTGGGGCGGTATATGTCGGGATTTGGACGTTTCGGTTTGGAAGGGGTGTATTTATTCGTTATACCTCTTATAAAAAACTGAAAAAATATGTCCAAATCAACAACCTGAAATTGATAAAAAATGCCAATGTCTATGGTTCGCTTTTTCATAAAACAGTAATTCCGGAATTGATAATAGAAACCGCAAAAACGCGATATATAATAAATCTTTGGGCAACTTTAAAGGGAAGAAAGACTTTACACCTTTGGGAAAACGGCTTGTATTTGTATTCGGATAATTTCGGATATTATTTTCTTTTTACCCAACACGGATATTTCTTTCCCAGTAATTGGTGGGCGTTTTTGCCTAACGGAATGCAGTATTTTCCTGTGTATTTTTCGGATATTGTCGAGCTTCCTCGCGGTATGCATCTTATTCCGAAAATCGACTGGGAAGAATACGAGAGCTCAGACAAAGAAAACGTCAGAGTCGTTATGCTTAATCCCATTCCGTTTTGCGTGAAAAATAACAGGGGTGAGAAGCTTGGCGACGATTCGGTATTTCTTGACAGACAGATTTTTTCTGCCTCGGGTTTTATCTCTTATTTGGAAGGGCGAAGAATATCGGGAGAGAAAAAACGAAAATAAGCTTGTGTGGTTTTCTTGCACCGACGCAAAAAAAAGCAAGAAAACCCTATTTACAACCGAAAATTTTTGTGATAAAATGAATTATACAGATAAAATTGCGAGGTGAAAAATGGTTTGGGACAGAGAAAGATATATAGCACATTCTTTGTTTGAATATACGGGACGGGAAATGTTTTGCGAGTTGTTCGGTCCGCTGTTTGCGCTTGAAGACGAGTGGAGGGCACAGGGAGCGTCTGAAAAAGAAATCTCAATGCAGGCATTCGATTGGGATTACGTTCCCACGGTAAGGCTTTCGGCAAACGTCGGGGCAATAACCGGAATGGGAAAAAAGGTCGTGGAGGATACTCCCGAATATCAAATTTGTATTGATTATATGGGAAGACGTACAAAGCTTTGCAAAAAGAGTGCCACGCTTCCGCTTCCTCTTAACTATCCGGTGGAGACCCCTGATGATTGGGAAAAAATAAAGCGCTGGTATGCCTTCAACGATAAAAGGATAAATAAGGAAAAGTTGCTTGAACAGAAAAAGGAGATCGCTGGAGGCAAGCTTTCGGTTTTTTCAATGGTGGGGGCGTTCGACCAGCCTCGCCAGCTTATGGGGGAGGAAGCGCTTTGCGTTGCCTGCTATGAGGAGCCCGAAATGCTTCACGATATGCTTGATACATTTGCCGACACAGCTGTCAAAACCATCGAGATGGTTGGCGAGATAGCACCTATAGATATGTTGTTCGTTCACGAGGATATGGCGGGCAAATCGGGACCGCTTTTCGGCCCTGTGCAGATAAGAGAGTTTTTTAAGCCATATTATACAAGAGTGTGGGAGGCGGCTAAAGCATACGGTGCAAAGCTTTTTTCCCAGGACAGCGACGGAGATATATCTCCTATACTTGACGAGCTTATCGAGTGTGGCTTGAACTGTATTCACCCAATGGAGCCCGTCGGCGGTAACGATATGGTGGAGCTGCGAAAAAAATACGGCAAAAAGATATGCTTTAAGGGCGGAATAGACAAGCACGCACTTGTAAAAGGCAAGGCGGCTGTGAAACGGGAGCTTGAATATAGGCTTGATTCCTGCCTTATGGGCGGCGGAACAATATTCGGTCTCGATCACCGCATACCTAACGGTGTACATATAGATACGTACAAATATTACGTCAATCTCGGCAGAGAGATGCTTGGACTTGAGCCCATATCGGGCGAGGGTTGGGAACGTATGGCTTTTTAATGGAGGTGTAATATGAATATAAGTGAGAAAACAGCAGCGGTACTTGAGGACATCGAAAGAAGAATTGACCCCGAAACAGAAGAGGATTTTGTCAAGCAGTGGGAGGACTTCCTGTACGATCGTTTTGAGATGGATATTTTTACGCCCGTAAGAAAAAAGATAAATCCGCCTGCCACCGATATGGAAGATATAAACATCAACGATGCTGTGGAAGATTATGACCTTATGCTTCGTTCGGAGCTTATAAAAGTTTCAAAGTCACTGGCTTCAAAAAGCAACAGCTTGGCTGTGCGTGCCAATTACGGAACCGGAATACTCAGTTCGCTTTTCGGAGCAGAAATATTCGTAATGCCGAGAGAACAGAATACGCTTCCTACTACAAAGCCCTTCAATGATACCGCAAAAATTGAGAAAATGATAGAAAAGGGAATTCCCGACCTTAATAATGGATTCGGTAAAAAAGTATTCGAGTTCGGTGAGCTTTGTGCCGAAACCTTTGCAAAGTATCCCAAAATATCAAAGTATCTTAAGGTCTATCACCCCGACCTGCAAGGACCTCTTGACATTTGCGAGCTTTTGTGGGGCGGAGAAATGTTCTACGCTATGTATGACGAGCCGGAGCTTGTACATTCCATGCTTTCGCTTGTGACCGAAACCTATACCGCCTTTCTTAATAAGTGGTATGAATTGTTTCCGTGTGACAGCTATATGAATCCCCATTGGAATACGATTTGGCATAGAGGTAAGATATTTTTGCGTTGTGACAGTGCAATGAATCTTTCGCCTGAGCTTTATAAAGAGTTTGCTAACCCGTATGATGCCGTTTTACTTGAGCGTTTTGACGGCGGTGCTATGCACTTTTGCGGCAGAGGCGACCATTATATAGAAACGCTTTGTGACACACCTAAGCTGTACGGAATAAACCTCGGTCAGCCACTGCATAACGATATGGAAAAGATATTCGCAAACAGCGTAGATAAGGAAATCAAGATTTTGGGCTTTAGTAAAAAAATTCTTGAAACACTCGGAAAAAGAGAAAAAGGCTATAACCGTAGCCTGCACGTCAGATGATGTGGTTTTTAGAAAAAGTATTACAAAAAGAGAAAGATTTTTAATCTTTCTCTTTTTTGCTTGACAGAGAGTTTTTTTATGATATAATTGGTAGTAATTTGAAAAGGGGGCTGTATATGAAACCGTTGGATAAATTTATTCCCGAAATGTTAAGCGACGAAAATGCAAAAAGAATTCTTTCTGAAAAGCAGTATATGGATTTTTCAATAATGAGCGTAGAAGAGCGTGACGCAAATTTGCGAGAATTGTTAACCCACCCAATAGGTAAATTTACAGCAATCAATGAATTGTATTTTCGGTCTAAATGGGCAGAGCTATTTGAGAGATTTTATAAAAATAAGCCGTTTACATTGCTTGAAATAGCTTCCGGGGATGCGGATATGATTCCGCAGACTATGTCTATAACCAATCCTACCTCGAACTATTTTACCGCAAATATGAATGTGAAGCTTAACGAAAGCTTGCTCAAAAAGACAAGTATGCTTAACATAAAGTTGCGTCTTATAGATGATGATGCGGCAAATATAAAACAATATATTCCGGAAAAATCTGTGCATATGATAGCGTTTCAACACGGAGCAAATGACGTTATGCAGGCTATTTTGTGCGGACAAAATGAAATTGATACTACGTATTCGGATTGGATGAAAACACTTCCCAAAATGATAGAGCTGTTACAAACCGAGGTAAATAACGGCACGTTTGAGGAGCATGTTAAGTGTTCGTTTCTCGCGTTGATGTCAGACCTTTTGGATTTGTTGACAGAAGACGGAGTTATAGCTATAAATCACTATATGTTCCGCCTTGATCTCGATTGGGGATATCCTCCTGAGCTTTTTGAAAATATAGTTCCGATTGTAAGAGGCTGGTGCTCAGAACTCGAAAGTGCA
>JAFTLM010000172.1 GCA_017455945.1 Clostridia bacterium
CTTCTTTTACATCTGTCAATACATGAGGTCAGGTTAACTTCAAAATATACAATTTAAACTCAGACTCCTGGAACACCGACAGACTTACCTGGAAAAATCAGCCCGCAAAGGGTGAGCTTATTGCCGAAAACTGCATAGCGGGCAGTATGCACGGCATTGACCTTACCGAGGCTATAGACGCAGCTGTCATCGCAGGTGAAAAGAAGTTTTCTATGGTACTTATTCCCAACCGCCAGCAAGGCGATGGAGAGAACCGTCTCGACTGGAGAACAACAACTCTTACGGTAACCACATCAAAGACCTTGTCCACCTATACCAAGCAGCTTGTTGACGATCCCGTAGAAAACCAGAAGATCTGGGATTGGGCACAGCAGATGTACGACGAGTGGTATCCCCGTTACGAATACCTTGTTGAGAAGGGTCTCCCCAAGGCTGACCTCATCCCTGTTGACGAAAACGAGTACACAAAGACAGTAATTACAACAGGCTCGGGAGTTTCGGGATACAATCAGACAACTCTTGAGACAGTAAAGTGGACAGAAGCCGACTTTGACAGAAAAGAGCCCACAAGAACTATTGACAGCCTTATAGGTCTTGGAGAATACTCCGACTTTGATAAGGAGCAGAAGTTCGACAAGTACGGCGGACTTATTGACAACAGCATGAGACAGGAAGCTACCGGCTTCTTCTACAAGGCAAAGATAGGCGACCGCTGGTGGGTAATCGACCCCCTCGGATACCCCTGCTTTATCAGAGCGGTATCTGGCGTTGGTATCAACTACCTTAGCTCTCCTAACCATACCGCTGCGGCGATTGAAAAGTACGGAAGCGGAGAGAAGTGGGGACTTGCCGCCACACGTCAGCTTATGGACGATTGGGGCTTTAACGCATCAGGCAACACCGGATATTTGGATGTTGAAAACAGACTTATAATTCAGGGCGCTACAGGCTTTGTGGGCTCTTACGGTACTCACATCGGAACAAACAACTCCAAGGGCGGTAATACCACCTTTGCGGGCAACAATACCATGAACGTATTTGACCCTGCGTTCGTTGATTGGTGTGACGAAAAGGCGAAAACGGTTGAAGCCGGCAAGGATAACGAATATTACCTTGGAAGAACGATTGACAACGAGCTTCCCATAGAAATAAATATGCTCTATAACTATCTCCGCCTTTCTCCCGCAGATCCAACTTACCACTACTCCTACGCTACGGCTTGGACATGGCTTGTTAACTTTACGGGTAAGGAAAATCCCTCTGACGAAGACATTACCGAAGAGATACTTCAGATATTCACCGGCTTCGTTTACGACCGCTTTTACTATCTGGCATCTAACGCGATAAAGAAGTATGATCCCAATCACATGGTTCTCGGTTCGAGAATGCTTGTAGGCTTTATGAATCAGCCTTGGGTGCTTCGTTTCGCCGGACTTCACCTCGACTGCCTTACCATCAACTGGTACGGCGAGTGGGATATCCCCGTAGAGGACCTTAAGTTTGTTTCGGAAAACGCAAACATTCCCTTTATGAACACCGAGTTCTACACCAAGGCAATGGATTCGGGACTTGACAACACAAGAGGCGCGGGCTGGGTCGTTAAGACACAGCAGGACAGAGGCGATGTCTATCAGTGCTATACACTCCGTCTTCTTGAGTGCAAGAACCTTGTCGGCTGGCACTGGTTCCAGTACCTTGACAACGACCCCGATCCGAAGGTAATATACACCACCAAGGAAGGCGTAAAGGCTTGGCGCGACCAGTCCAGCGTTGACGCCAACAAGGGTATTGTAAGCAATACTCACGAGCCCTACACCGATCTTGTAAACTCTATGGCAGAGATCAACAAGAACGTTTACAGACTCATCGAACACTTTGACGCTAAGTACGCGAAGTAATTAAGAAAAAAACTTGCTCTGCGGTAAATCAAATATTACCGTAGGGCAAGGGCTTGCTTATACAGTCAGAAGCTTAAAATACAATGAAAGACATTACCTCGGCAAGCGTAAATATATTACAGCACCCGTAGGGGCGAACTGTGTTCGCCCGCTAAAAAAGCAGAAAACAAAGCTTTCGGGCGAACGCAGTTCGCCCCTACGGCGATATTGAATCAATCTTATCACTGCAACAAAATATTTTATTTTGACGAACGGTAATCCAAAACAATTTATTTTCAAGGAGAAAACCAGATGAAAAAATTATTTGCATTGCTTCTTGCGTGCCTTATGATTGTTCCCTGCCTCGTGGGTTGCACCGACACCCCCGAAGCCAATGAGGAAAATCAGAGTGTGGCAGAGGCAGACAACGTTGAATTTGTCAAGCTCAACGCAGAAACAGCCACAGAAGAAATCACAGAGTACCCCATAGAAAAGGCGTACGTCCGTGACGGAAAAGAGTGGTCTGATATGAACTGGCGTGAGATCATCAAAAAACGCGGTCTCAACCAGAACAACCAGGAGCCTCTCGTGTTCAAAACGTCGGGCGGCGGTTACACCAGATACGTACTCTTCACCTTCGACATCTCTGAATTCAGAAACCTTATGTACGAGAACGTACTCTTCAAGCCTGCGTTTACGGGAGTAAACGCATCCAGTGCCGTAACCTACAAGATTTACAAGCTGGACCCCTTGGCTTGGGATTCCGACACGGTTACCTGGAACACACAGCCCCAGACAGGCGCGCTTCTTGCAGAAAACTGTGTTGCGGGCGGTATGACACCCGTTAACCTCACCGACGCCGTTGACGCCGCTCTTCTCAACGGCGAAAACGAGCTCTCTATTATGATGATCTCCGACAAGCAGGTTGGCGACGGCGAAAACAGACTCGACTGGAGAGCTACAACGCTTACCGCTACAACCGCCAAGGATGCGGGAAGCTACACAAGACAGCTTGTTGACGACCCCGTCGAGAACCAGGCTATCTGGGATTGGGCTCAGCGGGTTTACGACGACTGGAAGGTTCGCTACGATTACCTTGTGGAAACCGGTCTTCCCGAGGTCGACCTTATCCCCGTTGACGAAAACGAATACACAAAGAAGGTTCTTACAACCGGTTCGGGTATTACGGGTGCGGTAGGAATCGACACCATAAAATGGAAGGACTCCGACTTTGACAGATGGGAGCCTACAAGAACAATAGACAGCCTTATCGGTCTTGGCGACTACACCTACTTTGAGGAAGAACAGCAGTTTGACAAGTACGGCGGACTTATCGACGACCAGATGAGACAGGAGGCTACAGGCTTCTTCTACTCCAAGAAGATCGGCGACCGTTGGTGGATAATCGACCCCCTCGGCTACCCCTGCCACATCAGAGCCGTTTCGGGCTTTACCATCAACTACCTCAGCTCCCCCACTCAGAAGAACTCCGCACTCACTAAGTACGGAACAGAGGAAAAGTGGGCTCTCGGAGCAGTTCGTCAGCTTAAGGACGATTGGTATTTCAATACCTCCACAGGTAATCCCTCCGCAGCAACCAAGGTAGTTGACAGACTTATGTATCAGGGTTCTATCGGCTTCGTTGGCTCTTACGGCTCGTCTATCGGAACCAACAACTCCAAGGGCGGTTCCACCACCTTCGCAGGCAACAACACGATGAACGTGTTTGACCCCGCATTTGTTGACTGGTGCGATGAAAAGGCTAAATCGGCGGCAACTCTCAAGGACGACCCATATCTGCTTGGCAGAACGATGGACAACGAGCTTCCTATGGACGCCAATATGCTTTTCAACTACCTCAGACTTTCTCCCGCAGATCCCGTTTACCACTACTCTTATGCTTGCGCGTGGACCTGGCTTATAAATATGACAGGTAAGGAATACCCCACCGAAGCAGATATCGACCAGGAAATGATGGATCTCTTCATCGGCTTCGTTTACGACAGATTCTACAACCTCGCAACCGACGCCATCAGAAAGTATGACCCCAATCATATGATTCTCGGCTCCAGAATGCTTCACGGCGTTATCTCCAAGCCCTGGGTTCTCCGCTTTGCGGGACTTCACCTTGACTGCCTTACCATCAACTGGTACGGCGAGTGGGACGTTCCGGTTGAGGATCTTAAGAGCGTTTCCGAAAACTCAAATCTTCCCCTTATGGTAACAGAGTTCTACACCAAGGCTATGGATTCGGGACTTGAAAACACCAGAGGCGCGGGCTGGGTTGTTAAGACTCAGCAGGACAGAGGCGATTTCTATCAGTGCTATACGTTAAGACTTCTTGAGTGCAAGAACTTCGTTGGCTGGCACTGGTTCCAGTACATCGACAACGATCCCGATCCGGCAGTAATCTACAAGACGGTTGACGGACAGAAGGTTTGGAAGGACCAGTCGAGTATCGATGCTAACAAGGGTATCATAAGCAACTATCACGAGCCCTACGACGATCTTGTAAACTCTATGGCAGAAATCAACAAGAACGTCTATAAGCTTATCGAGCACTTCGACGCCAAGTACGCTGCTCTCGCAGAAGAAGAATAAAAACATCAGGAGCTGACCTTGCGGTCAGCTCCGTTTTTTGTTTGTTCCTCGCGGACAGGTGCCCGACAATTTATTTTTTAGGTATTTACAAATTTGAGATTATGTGATAAACTTATAGTAGCCGTATGGAATATGAATTCCGAAACCCTTTCGGCAGGCTCATATTTTCAGAAATCTTACTTTTGGAGGCTCGGTATGAACATAAACCTTTCATCCGCCGATTACGGATACGGAATATTTGACAGCTCATACAGCTTTCCCGGAATCTCGGTCACGTCCGAGAGACAGGTGAATTGCTATGAAATCGAAATGTTCTACGAAACCGGCGGCACAACCTACCTTAACAACACCCCCTACAGAATACGCAGGGGAGCAATACTCTGTGTCAAGCCGGGTTCGGTTCGTTACAGCCAGCTTCCGCTGAAAACCTACTACCTTAAGATTAAGGCAACCGTAAATTTTGCCCACATCCTTGACGGTCTTTGCGACTACTTTACAAGCTCGGACGTGGAACACGGAATCGAAATTTTCCTTGAGCTTATAAAATCAAACGACGGCGATATGCTTTTGCGCCACGTAAAGTTCCTGGAATTTCTCCGATGGGTTAAAAACGAAAGCGAAAAAGCCAGGCGAATGAGCGTTGTCAAAAGCCGCGGAAGCGAGGCGGCGGAGCTGGGAATAGCTTACATAGAAAGCCACTTCAGGGAAAGCTGTAAGCTGGAGGACATCTCGGCTTACGCCCACCTGTCACCGGTGTATTTCCACCACGTTTTCACGGCGGCTACGGGAAAGACCCCGTACGAATATCTGACCGCTCTTCGCCTTGAAGAGGCAAAACGCCTGATTCTGACGGGCGGTTCTCCAATGTCGGACATCGCCGAACAATGCGGCTTTTCCTCTCAATCCTACTTCAACGCCGTTTTCAAACAAAAAACGGGAGAAACTCCGCGCGAATACCGCCAAAGGATTCTTGAAGGCTACTTCAAGACCGACGGAGTTTTCTGAACGGCGGACAAACTCGGTTTACGCCGTTTAAATTAACTGAAACGGGGCATAATTTTATCAAGCCCGAAGGTACTTACTATGAACAAATCACAAACTCTCTTTTTTACAGGCCACAGAGACTTGGGAGATTATTCCGAGCTCAGGGAATTACTGAAAAACACAATAACAGCTTTTATAAACAAGGGCTACAAATATTTCGTTGCGGGCGGAGCTTTGGGCTTTGACACGCTTGCCGCCGACTGCATTCTGGAGCTTAAAGCCGAAGGTAAGGAAATAGAACTTATACTTATGCTACCCTGCAAAAACCAGGCAGACAGATGGTCACCCGCGGCAATTCGCAAATATCAGGGTCACTTAAAAGCCGCCGACAGGGTCATTTACGTGTCGGAGACCTACACAAAGAGCTGTATGTTTGTCCGCAACCGTGCAATGACAGACGCCTCCTCCGTTTGCGTGGCGTACTGCAACAAGACAGACGGCGGCACAGCGTACACCCTGAAATATGCGTCAACGCTGAATCTGACGGTTATAAATCTCGCAGACGTCGAACGGTGACTTTATAATCCCTCCTTTACATAACCGTACAGGAGGGATTTTTTATGAAGATACTGATGCTTGCCGACACAATGGATATCGGGGGTGCGGAAACTCACGTCTACGAGCTTTCGCACGCCCTTTCTTCTGTCGGTCACGAGGTGAAAATTTTCTCTGACGGAGGGCGGACGGCGGAGCTTCTCGGCGACAAAGCCGAGCTTCTCAAAACCCGTGCCGTAGCCGCTCTGCCCTTTTCTCTGCCCCACGCCGCCAAAGAGCTGCTCAACGTCCTCAGAGAGTTCAAGCCCGACGCGGTCCACGCCCACACCAGAAAGACACTCTTTCTTGCGAGGGCGGTTTTGAAAATCGCTCCGTTCCCCCTTGTGTTCACCGCACACGCAAAATTTTCCGATTCACTGCCGAAACGGCTTTTCACAAATCCGCCAAGCGAGACGGTTGCCGTCAGTCCCGATATCGGCGAACACTTCAAAACCCGATTTGGCGCAAAAGAAATAACCGTCATTCCAAACGGTGTTGACCTTGACAGATTCACCCCGCAAGAGACGGCAAAACAGCCGCTTAAAACACTCCACGTCAGCCGACTCGACAACGACTGCTCGAAAAGTGCAGAGCTTCTATGCCTCATCGCTCCGCAGGTTGCAAATGCCTTTCCCGACGCAGAAATACGCATAGTCGGCGGAGGAAGCGACTTTGAGAAAATCAAAGCCCTCGCCGCCGACGCCAATGAAAAAATCGGAAAAAACACGGTATTCTGCCTCGGTGCCAGAGCCGACGTCCTGCCCTTTTTGCGGCAAAGCAACCTCTTTGTTGGGGTGTCAAGAGCGGCTCTTGAGGCTATGTCGTGCGGATTGCCCACGGTAATCTGCGGAAACGAGGGCTATTTCGGAATCTGCCGAAGAGAAAACTTCCGCGTCTGTGCAAAAGAGAATTTTTGTGCCAGAGGCTACCCGAAAGCCGACGGACAGAGGCTCTTTCGCGACGTGGCGGAGCTTGCAAGCCGAGAAAACGACGCCCCGTTCCGTCTTTGCGACAGGATAAAAGCCGGCTTCAGTGCCTCGGCTATGGCTGAAAAGACCGAGGAAGTCTACCGAAGGGCGATACAAAATTTCAGAGCCTCCCTGAAAAACGACGCCGTAATCTGCGGTTATTACGGATTTGGAAATCTGGGCGACGAGCTGGTGCTTGAAAAAATCAAAGCCTCTCTCGCCCCTCTCCGACTTTCGGTTATCGGAGCAAGGGGCGGCGGCAGAATATGCCGTCTCAACCTGCCAAAAATCGCAAGAAATATACGCTCCTCGTCGGTGCTGGTGCTTGGAGGCGGCTCGCTTTTGCAAAATTCAACCAGCAACCGCTCGCTGGGATACTACCTCGCCGTCCTTAAAACCGCTCGTTTTTTCGGACGAAAAATTATGCTCTACGCCAACGGCTTCGGGCCGATAAACGGCACTCACGCAAAAAGAAGCTGTGTCTCAGCCCTCAAAGGAGTTGACACGGCAAGCTTCAGAGACGCAGATTCGCTTCGCCAAGCCCTGCCTGTGTTGCCTCCAAACGCCCGTGTTTACCTCACCTGCGACCCCGCCCTTGTTCCGCTTCCGCAACGCCGCCCGAAAGACAGAATTGCCCTCTTTCTGCGAGGCGAGGATTGCACGAAGGAGCTTTTATCGTGCCTTAAAGACATTCTCCCCACAAGAGGCAAGGCGGTTGTGGCGTCAATGAACAAAAAAAGTGACACTTCACGCTGTAAGCTTGCCGCATCCGAAATCGGAATACCTTTTCTTTCGATTGACGGTGCAGAAGACACCGCAAGCTTTATTGCTTCCTCAAAATTGGTGATTTCAAGCCGTCTGCACGCATTGGTGCTTGCCGCCTCGGCAGGTGTGCCCTTCGTCGCCCTTTGCCACGACCCGAAGCTTTCCTCCTTCGCCGCCCTATATTCGCTCCCCTCCGTTGACATCAAAAGCGGCGAAGGGCTTGGCTCGCTTGCCGCCGCCATAGACGCCGTCCTTGAAAATAGGGAGATGCTCGCCCGAAAAATTTCCGAAATTACAGCATTTGCTTCAAAAATGGCAGAAAAAGACAAAAAAGAACTGTTCAGTCTGCTGAAATTTTGAAAACCCTATTGAAAAAGCTGAAATAATGTGGTAAAATGTAGTTAACAGAGTAGGAAGCTGCGCGTTTCAGTGTCACACGGACGGGGAGTTGTCGCGTGAACGAATAGGCAAAAATCTGCCTTGCGGTGCACCTTCCGCATCCCACTGTTACCCATCGGTCGCAATATTTTATGCCTCCTTTACGGTAATGAGACGGTCTACGTCGGATGTAATTCTGTAAAAAGGAGGTTTTTTGTATGCAAAAAAACAGTTTGGCACTTAAAAGCATCAGAGTGCTTACCCTCGCATCAATGCTGACCGCAATGAGCGTGGTTATAGGCATCTTTTGCAAAAATTTCCTCGACTTCGGAATGGGTCTTTTCAGAATAACCTTTGAAAATCTTCCCATAATCCTGGCGGGAATCCTCTTCGGCCCCATGGTGGGCGGACTGGTGGGCGGAACCACCGACTTTATCAGCTACCTTATGGCGGCACAGAAATATCCGCTGAATTTCGTGGTTATGGCAGGAGCTATATCGGTAGGCGTGGTTTCGGGCATCGTTTCCCACTATATTATAAAGAGGCATTCAAGCCTGCAAATCTGGGTGTCGGGGCTGGCGGCACACGTAATCGGCTCTATGATAATAAAGCCCATCGGACTTTACCAGTTCTACGGAGCTATGGTCATCTGGCGTATTCCCATATATCTTCTGATAGCACCGCTGGAAATTTTAATAATCTGTTGGATGTTTGGAAGGGGCAGTTTCAAACGCCTCTTCGGCTCGGTGGAGCAAAGGAATTCTAAAATGACCTACAAAGAAGCTATAGACTATATTCACAGCATAAACTGGACCTTCTGCAAGCCTGGGCTTGAACGCATCGGCGAGCTTTGCAGAAAGCTGGGGCATCCCGAAAAGAGCCTGAATTTCATTCACGTTGCGGGCACCAACGGCAAGGGCTCCTTCTGCTCTATGACATCCTCGGTGCTCTCTGCCGCAGGCTACAGGGTGGGACTTTTCACCTCGCCCTACATCAAAGAATTTAACGAACGTATACAGGTAAACGGCAGAAATATAAGCGACAGAGAGCTTATAGAGCTGACCGAATATATCAAACCCATAGCCGACAAAATGGAGGACAAGCCCACCGAGTTTGAGCTTATAACCGCTATGGCGTTTGAGTTCTTCAAACGTCAGGAATGCGACGTGGTGGTGCTTGAAGCGGGACTTGGAGGCAGACTTGACTCCACCAACGTCATCACAACCCCCATTCTCTCGGTAATTACGGGCATAGCCCTGGAGCATACGGCGATACTGGGCGACACGGTTGAAAAAATTGCCGCCGAAAAGGCGGGAATAATCAAAAACGGCGTTCCCGTACTCTTCGGAGGCGAGGACAAGGCGGCTCAAAAGGTCATTAAAAGGACGGCAAGAGACAAGGGCTCACGCTTCTTCGTGACCGATTACACCAAGCTGAAACACGTCAAGGCAACACTGGACGGCAGTTCTTTCGACTTCGGAAAGCGAAAAGAGCTTAACATCAAGCTTCTCGGACTTTATCAGCCGAGAAATGCCGCGTCTGTGCTGACGGCAATAGACATTCTCAAGAATCAGGGACTTAACATTCCCGAAACCGCCCTCAGAAAAGGACTTAAAGAGGCGGTCTGGCACGCCAGATTTGAAAGGGTCGAAAAAGACCCCACCGTCATCTTTGACGGTGCGCACAACCCCCAGGGCATAGAACAGGCTGTAAAGAGCATAAAACACTACTGGGGCGGTCAAAAGGTATGCTTGCTTACGGGAGTGCTTAAAGACAAGAACTACGAGGAAATAGCCAAAATGCTTGCCACGGTGTCGGACAGAGCCTTTACGCTTACCCCCGACTCGCCCCGTGCGCTGTCGGCTGACGAGTACGCGGAGGTGCTTTCCGCGGCAGGCATAAACGCCACCGCCTGCGACAGCATAGAAGAGGCATACAGAAGAGCCAAGCAGGAAGCGGCAAATCTGGGGCTCCCCCTGGTCTGCCTCGGCTCACTCTACGTCTACTCATCCCTCTGTCCGTTGTTCGGAGGGGAAGATGAAGTGTAGTTTGCAGTAGCAAACGTGTTCTTTTTTGAAAAAAAGAACCAAAAAACTTTCCTAATGAAAGTTTTTATAATTAAGTTCTTTTATCAGTGCCACAGAACTCACTCGGTGTCTGAACAACACCTCGTTGGTTATAACTAACTATTTTGTGAGGGCTGACAGATATGTTCGCACAAATTATATTACGTGAATGGCGAAGGCATTATGGCTGTCGCGCCTCCGCGACCGAGGACCCACAAGGAGAACGTATGAACAACAAAAAGATACACAAAACCCCTCAAAAAGGAAGCGGCACCTGCGAGAGCTGCGAATTCTACGACTACGACGAGTACACCGACTCCTACTACTGCAAGGTAAACCTTGACCAGGACGAGCTGGAACGCTACATCACGGGCACCAACAAGGGCTGCCCCTACTACCGATTCTACGACGAATACAAAAGCGTACAAAAACAGATATAGGAAGATTAGTTATGATAAAAACAGCCGAAATTCTCTGCGTTGGCACCGAGCTTCTGCTTGGCGAAGTGGTAAACACCAACGCCTCACACATCTCAAAAAAGCTCGCCGATTACGGCGTGTCGGTCTACCATCACACGGTAGTGGGCGACAATCCCCAAAGGCTGTCGGAGGCTCTTGAGCTTGCCCTCTCTCGCTCCGACCTGGTGGTTATGAGCGGAGGTCTTGGCCCCACCTACGACGACCTGACAAAGGAAACCGTGGCGGCTTACTTCGGGCTGGGTATGCACACCGACAAGCCCACTGAGGAGGCAATAAAGAAATTTTTCGCCTCTCGCGGCAAGGGGCTTTGCACCATGACAAAAAACAACCTCAAACAAGCCGAGATACCCGACGGCGCAATAGCCGTTCCCAATCCCAACGGCACAGCACCCGGAATTATAGTCGAAAAAGACGGCAAAACGGTGATTATGCTCCCCGGGCCTCCAAGAGAGCTCTGTCCGCTTGTTGACGGAGCGATAAGCGACTACCTACGCAAGAACACCGAAAGCCTGCTTGTCAGCCACAATCTACACATCATAGGAATGGGCGAATCGGCTGTAGAGGACGCGCTGAAAGAGCTGATGACGTCAAGCGAAAATCCCACCGTTGCACCCTACGCGGGCGACGGCGAGACACGTCTCCGTGTCACCGCAAAGGCGGCGTCCCCTGAGGAGGGCGAAAAGCTTTGCGGCGAAATGATAGAAAAAATAATGTCAAGCACCGTAGGCAGATTCGTATACGGCATCGACGTGGGAAGCACCGAAAAGGCACTTATAAACGCTCTCAAAGAAGCGGGGCTTACCGTTTCCACCGCCGAATCCTGCACGGGCGGACTTATCGCAAAGAAAATAACCGACGTGTCGGGAGCTTCCGAGGTGTACATGGGAAGCTGTGTAACCTACGCCAACGAAGCTAAGGTAAAGCTTGTGGGCGTAAGCGAGGAAACTCTTAAAAAGTACGGCGCGGTAAGCGAGCAGACCGCCAAAGAGATGGCAAAGGGCGTCCGCGAAGCTCTCGGGACAGACATTGGAATCTCCACCACGGGAATTGCGGGTCCCGACGGCGGCACTCCCGAAAAGCCCGTGGGCACCATATACGTGGGAATTTCAAGCAGGCTCGGCGAAAGGGCGGTAAACCTTCGTCTCTCTTCTATGCGCTCACGTGATTTCCTCAGGACTTGCACCGCAGGCAACGCTCTTTCTATGGCTCTTGACGAGGTTTTGAAGATAAAAAATGAAGCAAAACTTTGAAATCGAACGCAAATTTCTCATAGAATACCCCAACACGGCGGATTTTGAAAAGTGCGACGGCTTCAGGCGCGCCGAAATAGCCCAGACGTACCTCTCTGCCCCGAAGGGCGAAGAGAGGCGTATCAGGTGCAAAAAAGAAAACGGCGAGACGGTGTATTTCAAGACGCTGAAGAAAAAAGTAACCGACATAAAACGCATTGAAGAAGAGTGCGAAATAACGGCAGAACAGTACCGTGACCTTTTAAAGCAAGCCGACCCCGACAGACGCACGCTGGAAAAAACGCGGTACAGCTTTTCATATCTGGGCAAGGTCTTTGAGGTAGACGTCTACCCCTTCTGGAGTGACAAAGCCATAGTTGAGATAGAGCTTGCCGACGAAAACGAAGAGATCGCATTCCCGTGCTTCATAAAAGTAATAAAAGAAGTCACAGAGGACGAAAGCTATAAAAATTATAATTTGTGCGAACATATCCCACGCAAAACGAAAACCGATGTTTAAACAACATCGGTTTTCGTTTTGGGAGAAAGATAAATTATAGTTTAGCGGCGGAGAGAACGGGGGAACGGGTCGCTTTTTTGCAAAAAAGCTCCGCAAAAAACCTTTCTGATGAAAGTTTTTTTGATTGTTTTGTGCGTTGCCGTTCACTCGTCGGCTGAACACCGACGAGTTTGTTGGGCTAATGATTGGGAGCTTTAGATTGCTGTCGGAGCGTACTACCGCAGGCGGCTGGGGACCGCCACCCCATCCGCCCTCA
>JAFTLM010000173.1 GCA_017455945.1 Clostridia bacterium
AGCGCGCGGTAAGCTTCAAGAAGCTCAAATGCGAGGATTATGTCTGCCTCACCCTCGTCAATGATGGGAGAATATACCTTTTCACCGTATTTTACGTATGTAACAACGCTTCCTCCGCGCTGGCTCATTCCGTGAACCTCGGAAACCTTAACGTCGTATCCCTCACCGATAACAGTGTTACCCAGGATTCTGCTGGCAAGGAGAGTACCCTGACCGCCAACGCCTACTATCATAATATTCTTTGTCATATCAGTTCTCCTCCTTTTCAATAGCTCCGAAGGGGCATACGTTTGTGCAGAGGCCGCAGCCGTTGCACTGTGTTTCGTCAATAAAAGGCTTGCCGTCCTTGATGGAGATTGCGGGACAGCCCAGCTTCATGCAGAGCTTGCAGTTCTTGCACTTGTCGGTAATCTTGCAGTGACCCGTGTATTTAACGGTTTTAAGCAGAGCGCAGGGACGCTGTGCGATAATAACCGAAGGTTCTTCACGCTCAACCTCTTCCTTGACTACCTTTTCAAAATTCTTGACGTCAAAGGGGTCGGCAACCACAACGTGCTCAATTCCCACAGCCTTGCAGAGAGCAATGAGGTTGACCTGCTTGGTCTCCTCGCCGCGGATGGTATAGCCTGTGGTGGGGTTGTTCTGGTGGCCCGTCATACCCGTGATAGAGTTGTCAAGGATGATAACCGTGTTGTTGCCCTTGTTGTAAACTATGTCAACAAGACCGGTGATACCCGAGTGCATAAAGGTGGAGTCTCCGATAACAGAAACCAACTTCTTGTTGAACTCGGGACCTCTTGCTTTAGCCATACCGAGCGCGGCACTTACGGACGCACCCATACAAATTGTCGTGTCAACCGACTGAAGGGGAGCAGCCGCACCGAGAGTGTAGCATCCGATATCGCCCGAAACCACAAGTCCAAGCTTTTTGAGTACGTAGAAGGTGCCTCTGTGAGGACAGCCCGCGCACATAACGGGAGGTCTTACGGGGATAGGCTCGTTTGCCTTTGCTACTTCGGGAGCAGCCTCGCCAAGTACAGCTTTCTTTATCATATTGGGGGTGTACTCGCCAAGGAGAGTGAATACTTCTTTGCCGATTACCTTTACGCCGAGAGCCTTGCAGTGCTGTTCGATAACAGGGTCAAGCTCCTCAATAACGTATACCTTGTCGTATTTCTTCGCAAAGTCGATAATCTTCTTTTCGGGAAGGGGATAAACCATACCAAGCTTGAGGAAGTCAGCCTTGTCGCCGAGAGCTTCCTTTGCGTACATATAGGCAATTCCGGCGGTAATAACGCCTATTTTCGAGCCGTTTTCCTCAACGCGGTTAAGCTCGGAGGTCTCGGCAAGCTCTGTGAGAGCCTTGATGCGTTCCTCAACAACCACGTGGCGCTTTATAGCGTTTGCGGGCATCATTACGTTCTTGGCAATGTTCTTCTCGTAGGGCTTAAGCTCCACGTTTTCACGCTCGCAAAGCTCAACAAGGCTCTGGGAGTGGGAAACGCGAGTGGAAAGTCTGATAAACATAGGCGTATCGTACTTTTCCGACATCTCGTAGGCAAGCTTTGTGAATTCCTTACATTCCGAGGAATCGGCAGGCTCAAGCATAGCGATTTTGGACGCCTTTGCGTAGTGGCGGGAGTCCTGCTCGTTCTGGGAAGAGTGCATTCCGGGGTCGTCGGCAACGCAGAATACAAGACCGCCGTTTGCACCTATGTAGCTGACGGTGAACACCGGGTCAGCCATTACGTTAAGACCTACGTGCTTCATACAGCTCATGGCTCTCGCACCGCCAATGGACGCGCCGATAGCAACCTCCGCGGCAACCTTTTCGTTGGGAGCCCACTCTGCGTAAATTTCTTCAAATTTAACTATTTCTTCGGTTATCTCGGTACTGGGGGTGCCGGGATAGGAGGCAACGACACTAACGCCTGCCTCGTATGCGCCGCGCGCAACCGCGGCGTTTCCAAGTAAAAGCTTTTTCATTGTTTATCTCCTTATTTGATTTCGTTCTGTTGTGCAACAACGCTTTCGCCGCAGTAGATTGAGCGAAGCTTGGGCTTTTCTATCTTGCCTGTGGGGTTTCTGGGAACGTCGGCGAAAATTATCTTCCTGGGTCTCTTGTATCTGGGCATATCAAGGCAGAAATCCTGAACCTCTTCTTCTGTAAGCTCCATTCCTTCCTTGACCTGGATAATAGCGGTTGCTATCTCGCCAAGACGCGCGTCGGGAAGTCCTATTACCGCCACGTCGCTTATTTTGTCGTGCTTTCGGAGGAAATCTTCTATCTGTACGGGGTAAAGATTCTCACCGCCCGAGATGATAACGTCCTTCTTTCGGTCAACGAGGTAGATAAATCCGTCCTCGTCCTCCTGTGCCATGTCACCGGTGAAGAGCCAGCCGTCCGCAAGTACGTCGGCGGTTGCCTTTTCGTCCTTGTATTAAGCCGTCATAACGCCGGGACACTTGAACGCAAG
>JAFTLM010000174.1 GCA_017455945.1 Clostridia bacterium
ATTTTTGTGTTTGTAGTATACTATAAGATGTTTAAAACAAAAATCTACATAATGCGAAGGTGATAAAATTATACTGAAACATCGAGACGTAAGTAAGACCGAGGGTCCGCTTTTCTCGAAGATGTTTATGTTCGCAATCCCGATAATGCTGACGGGAATTCTTCAGCTCTTGTTCAATGCTGCCGATATGATTGTCGTCGGAAACTTTGCTCACGGCGGAAACGACCAGGTCGGAGCGGTTGGCTCCTGCTCGGCATTGATAAATCTTATAGTTAACACCGCTATGGGACTTTCCATAGGTGTTGGTGTGTCTGTTGCTCACGACATCGGAAGCGGTGACCGCGACAGGCTTCACAGGGTTATTCACACAGCTATTTCTTTCTCGGCAATTCTCGGCGTGGTTGTTGCCGTACTCGGATTCTTCCTTGCCGAGCCGATGCTTAAGCTTATGGCTACCGATCCAAAGCTTCTTAATAGTGCGGTGGCGTATATGAGGGCGTACTTCATCGGCATCCCTGCCTGTATGGTTTACAACTATGCGGCGGCGGCAATACGCTCCGCGGGTGACACGGTAAGACCTCTTATATTCCTTTCGGTTTCCGGCGTTGTAAACGTAATACTTAATCTTATATTCGTTATCGGCTTCGGAATGGGTGCTGAGGGTGTAGGTCTTGCTACCGCAATATCGCAGTACGTTTCTATGGGAATGGTGCTTATCTATATGCTTAAAACCGACAAGGTGTTTAAGATAGAGCTTGGCTCGCTTGCCCCGCAACATTCTGCCGTTATCAGGATACTCCGCGTGGGTCTTCCTTCGGGGCTTTCCTCTATGCTGTTTGCCGTTTCCAACGTGCTGATACAGTCTACTGTCAACTCTTACGGTACGGCAGTGGTTTCGGGCAACGCCGCAGGCGGTACCATTGACAGCTTTGTTTATACGATACTTTATTCGGTGTCGCAGACGGCTATAGTTTTTGCGGGTCAGAATATGGGTGCCGGAAAGTACCGCCGTTTAGACAAGATAGTTCTGTGTTCTGTATCGATAGTTGCCATAGTCGGTATATCAAGCTCGTCGTTGGTAATGCTGTTTTCGCGTCAGCTTTTAAGCATTGTTACTCCCGGCGACCCGGCGGTTCTTGATGCGGGAATGAGGCGTTTGTGGGTTATATGTGCGCCCTACTTCCTTTGCGGATTTATGGATACGATGGCATCCATAAACAAGGGAATGGGAAAACAAATCATTCCCACGCTTATAGTTCTTATAGGAACTTGTGTTGCCAGAGTGGTTTGGATATTTACCGTATGCCGTGCTTTCCCGGGCTCTCCCGAGACTCCCGACAACATCTACTGGCTGTATCTGTCTTACCCCGTTACCTGGGCTCTGGCGTTTTTGGGAAACCTTATATATTACAAAATTGTAATGAGAAAGTACACTCCAAAGACAGTGTAAGTTTAACATAAATTCTCACTCGTGTCAACAAAAAACAAGAAATTAAAGTCATTTTTAAGAATAAATTTAACCGAAAGAGAAGACAAATGAAGAAAATTTTTGGAAACATAATTACATTTTTTAAATGGATAGGCGGAAAAATAGAAAAGGCCGTGGCTGAGAAGCCTTTTATAAGCTGTTTGGCTATGGCTTTGTTTATGAACGTGCTTATGTATATCCTGCACGCACGTTCGGTTATCGGCGGTTTTGCCGATATCTTTTCGGGTCTTTTCGGATTTTTCTTGCTGAACACTCTTATATATCTTGCCCTTTATTCGCTGTCGCTGTTGTTTTCGCGTAGGATTTTTATGCTGTTTTTCGTAACGCTGTGGGCGTTGATTCTCGGAATTACCAACTGCGTTCTTATGTGTATGAGACACGTTCCCTTTGCGGGCATAGATTTCTACATTTTCTTTACCGGACCGTCCATAGTTCTGGCGTACATGAGCGTGCTTGAAATGATAGTCACCTCGGCGGCGATTCTTGCGGGAGTCGCGGTGCTGGTTGTGCTCTTTATCAAATGCCCAAAGCACAAGCCAAACTACAAGCGAGGGGCAATTACCGTGCTTTGCTGTTTCCTTTCGCTTTTCTGCGTTGGGCTTATTTCCATAGGCTCCGACAAGAATCACAAGGACAACGTGTCCCCCGAAAGGTGCGGATACACCTACTATTTTCTCAGAAGCGTATTTGACAGAGGTATACCGGAACCTGCGGATTACTCGGAAGATACAGTGATGGAGCTTATCGGAAAGCTGGCGGAGCAGGAAGCCGCAGAGCCGTCAAGAAAACCCGACATAATAATTATCCAGCTTGAGTCGGTTTTCGACGTCAACAGAATAACCGACGTTTCCTATTCGAAAAATCCCTTGCCCAATCTTACGGCACTAAAAGAGAAGTACCCCAGCGGACTTTTCTCGGTTCCGTCCTTCGGTGCGGGAACGGCAAACACCGAGTTTGAGGTTCTCAGCGGAATAAAGCAGAGCTTTTTCGGAATAGGTGAATACCCCTATCTGACGGTGCTTGACAACGGTTGCTGCGAAACTATCGCCTACAACCTCAAGGAGCTTGGATATTCCACTCACGCACTTCACAATCATACAGCCATATTCTACGACCGATACAGGGCTTATGCGCATCTGGGATTTGACGATTTCACCGCAAAGGAGCATATGCTTGACTACGAGGAGAACGAGAGAGGCTGGGTTAAGGACAAGATTCTTATTCCCTACATAACGAAGGCACTTGATAAGACGCCGGGAAGCGACTTTGTCTTTGCCGTCTCGGTTCAGGGGCACGGAAGCTATCCGTCCAAGGTTGTTGAGAAAGAGGACAAGATTTCTGTCAGCGGTATTGACAACGAGGGGCGCAAGAACTCGCTTGAGTATTACGTAAATCAGCTGTATGAGATAGACGCGTTTATAGGTGAGCTTTACGACACGCTGATGGCACGGGGCGACGATTTTGTTCTGGCGTTGTACGGAGACCATCTTCCTGCCATAGAGCTTAAAGCCGAGGAGCTTGAGGATGAGGACAAATACAGCACCGAGTATGTTATTATCAGCAATTTCGATATGGGTCTTGAGGACAGAGATATTGAGGCGTATGAGCTGTCTCCGATTATTCTTGAGGCACTCGGTATAAACAACGGACTTGTAAACAAGGTCCACGCCGAGTACAGAGACAGCAAGAAGTTTGATGACGTTCTGGAGATGGTGGCGTACGATATGCTTTACGGCGACCGCATTGCCTACAAGGACGGCTACCCTTATGACGTTATGGATATGACCATAGGAATTGACCCGATAACCGTGAGCGGTCTTGAGAAACGGGGAGGCGGATTTGTGGTAAACGGTGAAAACTTTACCGAATACAGCCACGTATTTGTCAACGGCGAGCAAAAGGAAACCAAGTATATAGACAAAAATACGCTTTATCTGGAATACCGCGACCTTGAGAAAGGCGATAAAATAACCGTAATTCAGATAAGCGGAGTTTATCAGGAACTATCCGAAAGCAAAGCTTTCGTTTATAAAGGTTAACTAAAAAGGTGATGTCTCATTAAGCAGACATCACCTTTAACAACAAAAACAGAGCTGTACTCTTAATGAGACAGCTCTGTTTTTTGGTTCTTTATATAATTTACAAGGTCGGCAAAGCTTCCTTGTGGATATTGAGATATATCTTCGTTGGCTTTGTTGATGATGTGGGTGGGAATAAGAAATACTTTCATTCCAAGCTCACGGGCTACCATATCCTCGCCCACGTCGTTGCCTACCATAATACATTCCTCGGGGGAAACTCCGAGGGATTTTGTTACGTCCTTGTAGTATTCGAGATTGGGCTTTGAGTGCCTTGAGTTTTCATAGGTGGTGAAAATTTCAAAGTCCTCGGGTTTGAGCCCCGCCCACTCTATTCGTTGGCGTGTGGCGATTTCGGGGAATATGGGGTTGGTGGCAAGTGCTACCCGTAATCCCAGCTTTTTTATTTCGGATATCGCCTTTGCCGCCTCGGGTGTATATCCGCAGGATTCCTTGACCTTGCAGAATTCTTCTCTGTAAAACCTTTCAAATTCGGGCATATGCGTGCGTGCTTTTTCGCCGTGAATGACTGCAAATTCGTCCCAAAAAACCTCTTCGTTGGTTTTTTCTCCCGTGTTTTTCACCATCTTTGCGGTTCCTGTCCAGATAGAGGCGATAAGGCTTTGTGGCTCGTAGCCCAGAGGGGCGAGGTGTTTGGCAAGTCTGCCGAAATAGCTTTTTACAAACACTTCCTGGTCCAGCGGAAGAAGGGTGCCGTCAAGGTCGAACAATACAACTTTGATACTCATTTTTATTCCTCGGTTTAATTCTTTTGGATCGCTTGTTGAAAAAACAACAAATTTATTATAACACAAGTTTTTCGGTTTGTCAACAAGGTGTTTTTTTAAGTTGGCACGGGGTGGCACAGTGTGACATAAGGTGGCATAAAGCGGAGTGATAAAATTGCGGTGTCACAGGGCAAAGACGAAAGGAGTGAGCAAAGTGTGATTGATAACGGTGAACAGGAATGTGAAAGTCGGAAAGCCATACCCGATTGCGAGGATATAATCCGTTCGGTTGGTGAATACGTGGAGTTTTGCAAGAATGAGGCAGCCCCGAAAAACAAGGGCAGATTCCCAAATCTTGCGGGATTTTGCAGGTATTTGGGTTTGGGTGTCGAAACGCTTGAGGAAATCTTCAGGGACCGCTCCGAGGAATACGGCGTGCTTTGCGCGGTATTTGAGGACGAGGCGCTCAATTCCGAGCTGTCGGCGACGCTTATTTCGGCTTATCTGAAGCAGAGGTTGGGCTACGGAGAAAAACAGGAGACGAAAAAGGCTTCCTGCGAGCTGCCCGAGGTCAAGCTGGTTTTTGATCACGACATTTTCGAGGACGGTGTGT
Source organism: Clostridia bacterium (assembly GCA_017455945.1). GTDB lineage: Bacteria > Bacillota > Clostridia > Oscillospirales > CAG-272 > RGIG8775. The sequence goes on from JAFTLM010000174.1 coordinate 4,909, forward strand.
AAGAAATGGGCGAGAGTGAGGACAAGAGCCTTGTAAAAACGGTGAAAATTTCGGGTACCCCCAACAAGAAGCAGGCTGAATTTTTTGCTTCGCGGGCGAAGTACACCGCTTACGGCGGTGCGAGAGGCGGCGGCAAATCCTGGGCTTTACGTCGCAAGCTGGTGGCGTTGTGTCTTCGTTATGCGGGTGCCAGATGTCTGATTATCAGGCGGTCTTATGCCGAGCTGAAGCTCAATCATCTGGGGCAGTTTCTGGAGGAATACGGGGCTTTCATTAAATACAGCGAGGCGGACAAGTGTCTCTCTTTTCCCAACGGAAGCCGAATTTTTTTCGGGTACTGTTCTTCTGACAGAGACGTGCTCAGGTATCAGGGGCAGGAATACGACGTGGTTGCCATTGACGAGGCGACACAGCTTACCGAATATCAGTTTTCGATATTCAGTGCCTGCGTCAGAGGCGTCAACGACCGCCCCAAAAGAATATATCTTACCTGCAATCCCGGCGGCGTGGGGCACGCGTGGGTGAAGCGTTTGTTTATCGACAGGGATTTCCGAGGCGGAGAGAATCCCGACGATTATCTGTTCATTCAGGCGCTGGTTACCGACAACGAGGTGCTTATGGAACGCGACTCGGAGTACGTGGGGCGGCTTAAAAGCCTTTCGCCAAAGCTCAGAGATGCTTGGCTGTACGGAAGGTGGGACGTATTTGAGGGTCAGTTCTTTTCCGAATTTGACCACGAAACGCACGTGTGCACGAGAAGTGAGCTTCCCGAAGCTTCGAAATATTTTCTTGCTTTTGACTACGGTTTTGATATGCTGGCGGCGCTTCTTATGTGTGTTGACAGCGGCGGCAGGGTATTTGTTGCCGACGAGCTTTGTGTTCCGGGGCTAACGCTTTCGGAGGCTGCGGTGCGTATTGTGGGGGCGTTTGCGAATTTCCGCCCGGAATACGCGGTGGCTTCTCCCGACCTTTGGAACAGGCGGCAGGACAGCGGTCTGAGCGGTTTTGAGATAATGCAGAGGACGCCCGGTATGCCTCCGATGATTGCGGCGGACGACCGACGCATTCCCGGCTGGCGTGTGGTAAGGGAATATCTCGGCGGCAGCGAGGGCGATGTAAAGCTCAAAATTTGTTCGGTGTGTACCGAGCTTATTCATTCAATGACTTCTTTACTCTGTGACAAGAATCGTGCGGAGGACGCGGCAGGGGAGCCACACTCGGTGACCCACGCTCCCGAGGCATTAAGGTACGGGTTGATGAGCCGTTTTAATCTGATTTCATCGAAGGATGAATTCTTGTTTTCAAAAAAGCGGACCGGTCCCGGATATTTTTAGTCCGCTTATGAAGTTTGCGGACAGGGAGGTAATATGTCAATATACAAAACCAAGGATTTGGTAGAAAATTTTGACGGGTTTGGCGGCTTGGACCTGTCTGCGCCTATGGGCGGGGGAAGATTTTCGGTCTTCAAAAATTTCAAGCTGCTTCCCGACGGTTCGGCAATAAAAAGGAACGGATTCCGCTATATTGCCTCTACCGAGGGAGAGGTGAGGGGAGAGCAGGCGTATTCCGATGGAGGAGAATCGGTCATACTGTCGGTTATAGGCTCTTCGCTTTACAGAATTTCGGTTGCCGACGGAGAAACGACTCACGCTGAGGTTTTTGCCACAAGTGAGGGAAAGGTGAAGTTCTTTGGCGTTATGGGCGAGCTGTACATATACGACGGAGACAGCCTTTACAGATACACGGGGCAATGCTTTGCCGAAAAGTGCGAGGTTTATTCGCCCTTGTACGGCAAGGATTGGTCTACCGGACACGTGGCGGGGAGTATGAACGAGCCTTTCAATATGCTTTCGCCGAGGATAAGGATATCTTACAAGTGCAACGGCGAGATGGTAGGCACTCTTTCGGTGGGGAAGAAGATAAAGTCGGTGGATGCAATGTTCAGCGATGGAGAGAAGGTTTTGCCGAATTTGTATTCCATAGCCTCTAACCAAACGCAGATAACCTGCAAGGACGTATACGTTTTGAGCGAGCTGGTGGTTTATCTGACTCTGGATTTGAGTGAGTACAAAAATTCGGATTTTGACGGCTGTGACCGAGTTGACGTGTTTGATGCCTTTACCGATTCGCGTGTGTTTATGTATGGAGGCGAAAACGAAGAGCGGTTCTACGTTTCGGCTCCCGTAAGCGAGGACGACGTGAAGCACGCAACGTCGGTGTACGGGTACGTGGCACCGATATATTTTCCAAAAGGCGAGGGGCACTCCTTCGTTGGAAGCGAAAAGATAACCGCAATGGCGCGTGTGTGCGACCGAATGATGATTTTTTCGGAGCACAGGGCGTGGGTTACCTCATCTCTGACCGAAAGCGAGGGGCGTGAGCGTATGGGCGTTATCGCTGATCCGATTTCCGACAATGCGGGCTGTTCGTCCTACGGTGCGGTGGTGCTTACCGACGGTGTGGTTCCGCTGAGCGTATCGTTGGGCGGAATATACAAGTGGGTGATTGATCCGGGCTTTGAACAAAAAATTACCCTTTCAAAGATTTCGGGGAATTTGGGCAGCTTGGCAGATTCGGTCTTTTGGCGAAACGCAGCGGTCGGATTTCATCGTGGCGAAAACGAAATATGGTTTGCCAATACCGCCTCCGAAAACGGAGAGGTTCTGGTTTTCAACTGCGAGAGCGGAGCCTGGTATTACTATGACGGCATAGCCGCCGATAAGCTTTTCGAGGTTGGCGAGACTCTGGCGTTCAGGAAGGGCGACGCCGTATACGTGTTTTCGTCCGACGAGGGCTACGACTGTTACGAATGGGGCGAACGTGGAATTGACGCGGTGATAGAAAGTGCGGTTTTTGATTTCTCGGCACCCGACAGAAAAAAGCATATTTCGGGGGCACATATTTCGTGCGAGCTTGACGGTGGCGTTATGACCCTTGAGCTTGCGGAGGGACACTCACTTGCCAACGTGACCCTGGACGAGTCCAAGGTGTCTGCGTATCACAATGGGATTCATTTCTTTGATCTTCGAATGAGGACCGGCCGTTGCAAGAGAGTGTGCTTCAGACTTACGGCGAGCGGAAAATGCCGACAGCGTGTGTTCGGTGCGGCGTTCTTTGCTTCGTGACAAAAATTAGGCAGGAAAGGAAAAACAAATGAATACAAACATTACAAAAGCCTGGCGTGAGTACGAGGCGGGGAAGGAATACAAGAGAAGCATCGGACTTTACGAGACGGTGAGACGAAACGAGCGGTTTTATCGCGGCGAGCAGTGGTACGGCTCGGAGGGGACCGAGCTTCCCAAGCCCGTATTCAACATTGTTAAGCGAGTGTCCGATTACTTGGTTTGCTCTGTGGCTACAGGAAATTACTCGCTGGCTTATACAGACGAAAATCTTCCGTTTTATGCATCCGACAGCGAGCGTGAGGCTATCAGGCAGGCACTTGAGGTTATGACCAAGAACGCCCGTTATCGCTGGCAACGCTGTAAAATGGACAGTGCCATATACGGCTTGTTACTTGATGCGGTTATTTCGGGTGACGGTGCCGTGTACTGTTACTGGGACATCGGCGCTCCCGGTGACAGAGCCTTTTCGGGCGATATCGGTGCTCAAAGGATTGACAACGTAAACCTTTTTGTTTCCGACGTCAACGTTCCCGACATTCAGAGTCAGGATTACGTTATGCTGGCAGGACGCGAAAGCGTTGAAAAGCTGAGAAACGAGGCACGTGAGAACGGTGCCGATGAGAGGGCGGTGTCACGGATAGTTGCCGATGACGACTACGCCGAGGGATATGGCGGAGGCGAGCTTGCGGAAGGCGGCGGAAAGGCGACCTGCCTTATCAAGTTCCATCGCGAAAAGGGAAACGTGGTCTTTGAAAAATGCACCAAGGAGTGCGTTATCAAGCGAGTTGAAACCAAGTGCAGGCTTTATCCGGTGGCGTTCTTCAACTGGACACCGAGAAAAAACAGCATTCACGGCAATTCTCCCGTCAGCGAGATGATTCCCAATCAGAAGTTCATAAACAGGGCTTACGCAATGGTTATGAAGCATATGACCGACACGGCTTTTTCAAAGGTGGTGTACGACAAGAGCAGAATCCCCGAGTGGAGCAACGAGGTTGGCGAAGCCATTGCGGTTGTGGGGGCTACCAACGTTTCGGACGCCGTTTCCGTGGTGGGTGTGGGCAAGATGCAGGACAACTACCTTGAGCTTATCAAGGACGCTGTGTCTACCACAAAGGAGCTTATGGGCGCAACCGAGACTGCTCTCGGAAATACGGTACCTACCAACACCAGTGCAATCCTGGCACTCAGAGAGACGTCGAGAACTTCTCTTGAGCAGGTGAGCGTGGCTTTGTGCAAGTGCATTGAAGATATCGCAAACATCTGGGCGGATATGATGTGTGCCTACTATTCGGACAACAGACTCGTGCCTTATGAGACGGAGGGAGAAACGGTTGCCGAGACGGTTGACTTCAAGAAGCTTCGTGCTTCGCTTATCCGTGCCAGAGTTGAGGTGGGCGAGGCGAACAGCTACAGTGCGTCTACCGCACTGTCCATACTCGATAAGCTGCTTGACGGAGGTCACATAAGCGCCAAGCAGTACATAGAGCATTTGCCCGAGGGCTTTGTGCTTGACAGAGATATTCTTGCGGAAGGAGAAACAGAAGATGGAAGAAACGAATCTTGAACTTGAAATTGAGGAGCTTTCCGAAGCTCCGGACGTTACAGAGGAAATTGTTTGTGCGGAGGAGACTGCGGAAGCCAACGAGGCACTTAAAAGCGAAAAGCTGTCACTTGAAAGCGAGATAGCGGCTTTGAAAGACGAGCTTGAGAGAGCAAAGGCAGAAACCGACAGAAAAGCAAAAGAATATGCGGAATTCAGAGAGCTTTTTCCGCACGCCGACCCGTGTGAGCTTGCACCCGAGGTTACGGAGATGGTGGAAGAGGGAATTCCTCTTGCGGCGGCGTATTCTCTTTACGAAAAGCGGCTTCGTGCCAAGGAGGAAACCGCCAAGGCACACAACAAAGCCACACGTGAGGGCGGCTTTGGGTCGGTAGGTCACAGTACGGGAGAGGAATATTACACCCCCGACGAGGTGCGTGCAATGACTCAGACCGAGGTCAGAAAAAATTATCAGAAAATTCTTCGCTCGATGGAGAAATGGCACTGAGCCTGCGAGCGAAAAGACAAACAAAAAGAAAGGAAATAAAAAATTATGGCTATTACAAACTTTATTCCAACAATATGGAGCGAAAATCTTTACACAGAGCTTGATAAGCAGTATATTGCTGTCAAGAACTGTAACCGTGAATTTGAGGGCGATATCAAGAACTGCGGATCTACCGTTAAGATTTGCGGTGTGGGCGATATTTCGGTTCTTGATTATACCAAGAATACCGATCTTTCGGCTCCCGAGGAGCTTTCCGAGAACGAGAGAAACCTTGTTATCGACCAGGCAAAGTGCTTCAACTTCCAGATTGACGACATCGACAGAGCACAGAGCGTTCCCGGACTTATGAATGCGGCTATGAAGGTTGCGGCTAACGCACTTTCAAACGCAGCCGACTCCTACGTGTATTCTCTTTACGGAGAGGCGGGCAAGATGATCTACAACCCCGAGCCTACTACAGAGAACATCATCGACACTCTTCTTTCTGCCCGCAAGGAGCTTTACAAAAACAACGTCACCGATTCTTCCGACGTTATTTTTGAGGTTTCTCCCGACGTTGCGGAGCTTATCATCAAAGCAAAGATAAACCTTGCGACAGACAACGGCGCAACTCTTGAAAACGGTTGTATCGGAAGCGTTGCGGGCTGCAAGATCTACGTGTCAAATAACATTATGCAGCTTGAGGAGGACGGCGAGTTCAGACATATGTGTATCGCCAGAACCAAGAGAGCCGTTGCCTTTGCGGAGCAGCTTTCCGAGATCAACGCATACCGTCCCGAAAAGCGTTTTGCCGATGCGGTAAAGGGACTTCACCTTTACGGTGCAAAGGTGGTTTATCCCAAGGAAATGGTTGCGCTTAACATAACCCTTGCCTGAGTATAGCTTTCCCCGCCCTTTGGGCGGGGAAGAAAAGGAGGAAAAATGAAAAATAAAGAGATATATGAGGCGGCGCTTAATCTGATAGCCGAGCCTATGGATGAGGAGCGTGTTGCCGATTACAAAATAAGAGCTCCCTATTTGCTGGGCAATTTTTTGTGCGAAAATGCGGCACTTGACGCCGAATACAGAAAGTTTGCCGCACTTGAACCGATAGAATATCCGCATTCTGTTTATGCCGACCTTGACGGAGACTTTTGCCTGGCGGAGCGATTTGCTCCCGCCGCAGGGTATTACGTGGCATCGATGCTGGTTATCGACGAGGACGGAGAGCTTGCGGACAAATTTTTTGACCTTTATTCAACCGCTATGAGCAAAATAACCGCCGAAATTCCGGGCGTCAGCGAAAGAATCATAGATTTTTACAGGTGATTGAGCTTTTGCTTTAAAATATATAAATATAAAGAGCCGATTTATTAAAATCGGCTCTCTTTTGTGTTTTCGCCGTTCGGGCGATATTTTTATACCAGGCTTGTTTTTTTGAGGACGGTGTTGCTTGCGGCACCTAGTCCGAAGGCGAACAGGGCTCCGCCTGCCGCACAGAGCAGTACGTTAATTACCGTGGAGGTGAGCGGGGTGATGAGCCCTACCGTCATAAAGAGCAACATTCCGCCGCCGAAGGAGCCGCAGAGTGCCAGCCACGCTTTCTGCTTTGCCGCCACGCTGATAAGCGTGAATATGGACACGAAAACGGGCATAAGGAATATTTTTGCCAGCAGGCACATAATGACGTTGACGATGCCAAAACCGCCGCCGATTTCAAAGGAAAGTCCCGAAATCGCACCGCCGAGTACCGAGCCTGCAAAGTATGCCGTCAGCATAAAGGCTCCCGTTACAATGCCCGCCAGCGTTTTTGAAACCACGTATTCGGACTTTTTCGCACGGACGGTAAATAGGTTTTTGGCGTATCCGCTTCTGAAATCATCCGAGATAAAGAGGCAGACAAAGACGGCAACTGCCATAAACATCATATTTATGTTGCACATTGCAAAGACGTCCATTCCGCCCATAGTCTCGCCGCCGGGAAGGGTGCCTATGTTCTGCCAAGTGTTTTCGGGACCCTGCATAATGCTTTCTTTGCCCGTTTGGGGGTCAACCGAAACGGTGCCGTCCATCATAGTCATCATTACCGTCATAAGTATGGGCATAAGGAGGGCGGCGGCAATCAGAATGTAAAATACTCTCGATTTGAACATTCTGCGGAAATCCACCTTCAGCATACTTTTAAGGCGAATGCCGAAGCCGAGCTTTTCAAAGACTATCTTGTTTTCCATTCTTATCTGCCTCCCTTCATAAGGTCGATGTAGTATTCTTCAAGTCCGATTTTGTCGGTCTTAAGCTCGGTGACGCATATGCCGTTTTCGTAGAGATATGTGGCAACTTCTTCGGGGGTGGTGATGTCGTAAACGCGGAGATATCCCGCCTCGTCCTCCTCCGTGCGTGAGTATTTTGAACCCAGCAGGAGCTTTGTGCGGAGCATATCCTCGGCGCGGAGAGCCACGTAGGTACGGCAGCTTGCGTCAAGCTCTTCGGCACTCATCTCCACAATCATTTTGCCGTGTCGGATAATGCCGTAGTGGGTAGCTACCTTCTGAAGCTCACCTAACAGGTGCGAGGATACGATGATACTGCGTTGACCATCCTTGATTACGTCTCGGAACACCCGGCGCATAATTCTCATTCCGTCGGCGTCAAGACCGTTGAGAGGCTCGTCCAGCACCAGCAGCGCAGGATTTCCGAGCAGTGCCATAGCGATGCCCACTCTCTGCTTCATACCCAGCGAGCAGTTCTTGTATTTGTTGCCTGCCGCACCCTCCATACGGACGGTTTTGAGTAGCTTTATTACTTCTTTTTCTGCGTTTTCTATGCGGAGATTTGCCGCCTGGAGCATCATATTGTCCCAAACGGTAAGCCCGGGGAAACACCCGGGTGCCTCGATAAGCACGCCCAGCTTTGCTCTTACGGACGGGTCGGTGTAGTTCTTTCCGTAGAGCTTTATGGAGCCGCCGCTTGTGGGGATAAGCCCGCAAATCATCTTTTCGGTGGTGGATTTACCCGAGCCGTTTTCGCCGATAAAGCCGTAGATAGCCCCCTGCGGCACCGTCATGTCAAGACCGCAGACAGCCTGCTTGGCACCGAAGTTTTTAGAGAGATTTTTTATTTCAACTGCATTCATTTCAAGCCCTCCCGTCAATACACGTCGCTGTTGTTGAGAATGTGTGTTCCCGCAAGATTACAGATGACCGCCCAGGCAACCGAAACGGCTGTGCAGATAAGCAAAGAGCCGATTCCGCTTGACAGATTTGCGTTCACCGAGGCACCGTAAAGGAACACGTTGAGGAATGCCGTCGGGAGTGAGAGATTTTCAACAACCGCAGCTGCTCCAATAATAAGAATACCCGTACCGAAGAAGAATGACGAGGCTATGGAAATTCCAAAATACCTTCTAAAAATCACGTTAAGGAAGGTGTAAAGGCTTGCCCAGCCAAGACTCATGACCATCTTGCCGAGAATGGCAAGGATCAGAGAGCCCACATTGACCGTGGTGTCATAGCCGACGAGTAATCCTCCCACTGTACCG
>JAFTLM010000013.1 GCA_017455945.1 Clostridia bacterium
ATCGGTTCCAAACTCAAAGCCGAATTCATTTGCCACAGCCTGTGATTTTTCAAGACTTGTGGTGCATACTCCTGAAAGAACGACAGAAAAGGGAAGCTCTTTCATAAAGAATTTAAAGTTTGAAATAGCATATGAATGCGTTTTTCCCATAGAACCGAATCCCAGCATTCCCATTTTTATGTTTTTCTTTTTCAAAAGAAGCACCTCCTAAAAGCAAATATAAAAACTCAACATATATTATACACCAAATTTTATTTATTTTCAAGTGCTTTTTACAAAAACAGAAAAATATATAATAATTTATTGAATTTGATATTGAAAAAAAAGAAATGTTATGATATAATAAAAAACGTAATAAATAAATCAATCATATATAGGAGGACTCTAATATGAAAAAATTTATGGATGAGGATTTTCTCCTCAACACAGAAACAGCTCAGGTATTGTTTCACAATTACGCAGAAAAACTTCCGATAATCGACTATCACTGCCATCTTTCTCCCAAGGAAATAGCAGAGGACGTTCATTACTCTAATATCACAGAGGTTTGGCTTTACGGAGATCACTATAAGTGGAGAGCAATGCGCTCTTGCGGTATCGACGAAAAATATATAACAGGAGATGCGTCCGATTTCGAAAAGTTCAAGGCTTACTGCTCTGCTATGCCCAAGCTTATCGGCAATCCTCTTTATCATTGGAGTCATCTTGAACTTCAGAGATACTTCGACTGTGACCTCGTAATCAACGAAGAAAACTGCGAAGAAATTTGGAAAATCACTGCTGAAAGACTTGCGCAGCCCGATATGAGTGCTCAACAGCTTATCACAAAGTCTGACGTTGTTCTTCTTTGCACAACCGACGATCCTGCAGATTCTCTTGAATATCACAAGCAGATTGCGGAAAGCGGATTTAAGACCAAGGTTCTTCCCGCGTTCCGTCCTGACAAGGGAATGAATATCGAGCGTAAGGGAATTACCGCTTACCTCAAGACTCTTAGCGAGTCCACCGGTGTTGAGATTGTTGACATCGATTCGCTTGAAAAGGCATATCTTGTATCACTCGATAAATTCGACGCCCTCGGCTGTAAAACTGCCGACCACGGTATGGATGACGGCGTTGTATTTGTAAAGCCCGACAGATTCCACGCAAACGAGGCTCTTAAGAAGGCTATTGCAAGTGACGGTGCTGATGTTTCCTATGATGAGGCGGTTATGTTCAAGTCTCAGATGATTCGTTTCTTCGGTTGCGAGTATAAGAAACGCAAGTGGGTAATGCAGCTTCACTACGGAGTAAAGAGAAATCCCAACTCCGAAATGTTTGCAAAACTTGGTCCCGACTCAGGTTTCGATACAATAAACGGCAACATTACCGCAGAGAAGCTCATTGCTATGCTTGACTACCTCAAGGATAACAACGGACTTCCCAGAACGGTTATTTATTCTATCAATCCTATCGAAAACGCTGCTATCGGAACAATGTGCGGTACGTTCTGCGCAGGCGATGGAAGCGGAAAGCCTACCGTAACGCAGGGCTCTGCTTGGTGGTTTAACGATAACTTTGACGGAATGGTTGCTCAGATGCGTTCTTACGCTAATCTTTCGGCTCTTGGCAACTTCCTTGGAATGCTTACTGACTCACGTAGCTTCCTTTCCTATCCCAGACACGAGTATTTCAGAAGAATACTTTGCCGTCTTGTAGGTGAGTGGGTAGAAGACGGTATGTATCCTGCTGATATTGATGCTCTTGCACAGCTTATTGCAGATATAAGCTACAATAACACCAAGGCTTATTTCGATTTCCCGTTGGCTGATTAATCGGTGAGCTTATGAAGAAATTTTTAAAAATTCTTTCTGCTGTCTTTGCTTTTTGTATTGTTCTTTCCGCATGCGGAACAAATGCTGATGCACCGAAGGCAATCGATAGCAACGCAGAGAATGAAGATGATACCTTGAAGACCCCGACGTTGGATAATACCGACCCGGCTGAGATTGAAAAAGAAATGGTTGAAACTTTAAAGAATTCTGATGTAGAGCCTCAAACTCTTAATATGTTGGAGGCAAGCGGATTTTACAGACCCCTTGGCAGAACGGTATTGCTTGGCACTTCGCTTACTTGCGACTGGACAGCGGCGGGGGCAGAGTTTAAAATACTTTGTAAAGGCGACGTTTCGTTATCTGTTACAGCTGCAAATTCTACTACAACCTTCACTATTGTGATCGATGACGTTGTAAGTGAAAAATATTTCCTTGTAAATAAGGGAAGCGGAACCTATACGGTTGCTAAAGACCTGGAGGCCGGCTTCCACACAATCAAAATACTCGGAGAAAAAGGATATGGAAACA
>JAFTLM010000175.1 GCA_017455945.1 Clostridia bacterium
AAAAAGGAACGGCTCTCGCCGTTCCTTTTTCATTCTATATACAGCACTATTTTCCCTGTTCTTCTCGTTTCGTTCAAATCTATCACTCTTTGATTGGACGAGCCTCTGAAACGCAGAGAAATATCTTTGAGCGAATTGACAAATCTCCCGTCAACCAACACGTCTATCAAGGACAGCATCTCGTCGGTGTATTCCGTTCTCGGATACGCCCCCTCTTTCGTCAGCTCTCCGTCAAGGGTAAAGCCGGTAAAGCACCAGATATTTTTGTCGGGATATTCCCCTCTCACCCTGCGCAAAAGCTCCACAAGGGCGGGCTGGTTTTTCGGCTCGAAGGGCTCTCCCCCAAGGAGCGTCAAACCGTTGACGTAGTAGGGCTCAAGCGACTCCAGAATCTCGTCTGCGGTCTCTTTTGTAAACTTCTTGCCGTAATTAAAATCCCAGGTTTCGGGCTGAAAGCAATGCTCGCAACGGTTGGTACAACCCGACACAAAGAGGGTGGTTCTCACACCCTCTCCGTTGGCAATATCAAATTTCTTTATATTACAGTAATTCATTACAGATGGAGTACTCTTTCCTTTATTTCCTGGGTTCTGCCCTGGTTCCAGTACTGGGTGCCGATATATCCGCAGGTGCGTCTTGCCACGTTCATCTTACTCTGGTCGGTGTTGCCGCACTTGGGGCACTTCCAGATAAGCTTTCCGTCCTCCTCGGCTATCTGTATCTCGCCGTCGTATCCGCACTCCTGGCAGTAATCCGACTTGGTATTAAGCTCGGCGTACATAATATTCTCATATATGAATTTTATAACCTGAAGCACAGCTTCAAGGTTGTGCTGCATATCCGGAACCTCCACGTAGCTTATAGCTCCGCCGGGAGAAAGTGCCTGGAATTTCGACTCAAACGCCAGCTTTGTAAAGGCATCAACCTCCTCGGTAACGTGGATATGGTAGCTGTTGGTGATATAGCCCTTATCGTTGATGCCCGCAACCACGCCAAAACGCTTCTGGAGGCACTTTGCAAACTTATACGTGGTCGATTCAAGAGGCGTTCCGTAGAGACTGAAGTCGATATTGTGCTCGGCTTTCCAACGCTTGCAGGCGTCGTTCATATACTGCATCACGCTAAGAGCGAAAGGGGTTGCCGACGGGTCGGTATGCGACTTGCCCGTCATATACTTCACGCACTCGTAAAGCCCCGCATATCCAAGCGAAATGGTGGAATATCCGCCGAAGAGCAATTTGTCTATAGTCTCGCCCTTTTCAAGTCTGGCAAGTGCTCCGTGTTGCCAGAGTATGGGGGCAACGTCGGAAGTTGTTCCCTTAAGTCTTTCGTGGCGGCACATAAGTGCTCTGTGACAAAGCTCAAGTCTTTCGTCAAAGATTTTCCAGAACTTCTCGATATTTCCGCCCGAAGAAAGCGCCACGTCGGGAAGATTGATGGTTACAACGCCCTGATTGAAGCGTCCGTAGTACTTGGGCTGACCCTTTTCGTCGACGTAAGGAGTAAGGAAACTGCGACAGCCCATGCAGGTATAGCAATGACCCTCGCCGTTTTTTTCCACCTTAAGCTCAAGCATCTTTTTCTCGGAGATGTAGTCGGGAACCATACGCTTTGCGGTACATTTCGCCGCCAGCTTTGTAAGGTAGTAATAGGGCGAATCCTCGTGTATATTCTGCTCCTCCAGCACGTAGATAAGCTTGGGGAACGCGGGAGTAACCCAAACGCCCGCCTCATTCTTGACGCCCTCGTAACGCTGGTTGAGGGTTTCTTCTATGATAATCGCAAGGTCGCGTTTTTCCTGCTCATTCTTCGCCTCGCCAAGATACATAAACACGGTAACGAAGGGAGCCTGTCCGTTGGTGGTAAGAAGGGTAACCACCTGATACTGTATAGTCTGAACGCCTCTCTTTATCTCCTCGCGGAGGCGGTTTTCAACCATTTTGTTGAAATGCTCATCCGAAATTTTTGCCCCTGCCTCGTCAAGCTCGGCACGAAGCTGTGTGCTTATTTTCTCGCGGCTTACCTGCACGAAGGGAGCAAGGTGTGTCAGCGAAATGCTCTGACCGCCGTACTGGTTACTTGCCACCTGGGCAATTATCTGCGTAGCAATGTTGCAGGCTGTGGAAAAGCTGTGGGGGCGTTCTATCATCGTGCCCGAAATAACAGTTCCGTTTTCGAGCATATCCTCAAGATTCACAAGGTCGCAGTTGTGCATATGCTGTGCGTAGTAGTCGGTATCGTGGAAGTGGATAATTCCCTCCTCATGTGCCTTTACTATGTCCTCGGGAAGAAGTATTCTGCTTGTAATATCACGGCTGACCTCGCCCGCCATATAGTCACGCTGAACGCTGTTGACGGTAGGGTTCTTATTGGCGTTCTCCTGCTTCGCCTCCTCGTTACAGCACTCGATAAGACTTAATATCTTGTCGTCGGTGGTGTTGGAGCGGCGAACAAGGTTTCTCGTATATCTATAGGTAATATATTTCTTCGCCACCTCGTACGCGCCGTGTGCCATTATCTGGCTTTCCACCATATCCTGGATTTCCTCCACCTCGGGAGCACGGTTCGTGCGTATACAGCTGAGCTCCACCGCCTCGGCGATGCGTTTTATCTGCATAGGCGTCATTCTCGCGTCTTCTTCAACCGCTTCGTTAGCCTTCGTAACGGCGGTGATTATCTTGCTTATGTCAAAAACAACTTCCGAGCCGTTTCTCTTGATTACTTTCATTTAACTCCTCCTTTATTTTTATATCATAAAACACATGTTTAACCTTCAAAAAGGGCACAAAAACCGCGTTGTTTGGGCGCGGCGTGCTTTTATATTATACTACATATTCCGATTTTGTCAACCCCCAAACACAAGATATATTATGCCATTTTTCTACAAAAGGTCATCAAAAGCCGTATTCTTACAAGGTTTTCAGCCTCTTTTCGACAAAATGACGATTTTTTGTGCCGTTTTTTGTGCATAATGGCAAAATTCAATATTTTGGGTAAAATCTGATTGACAAACACACTATATTG
>JAFTLM010000176.1 GCA_017455945.1 Clostridia bacterium
CTCGATATAAACTGCGTGCACCCGCCGTCTAATAAATTTTTGATGGATTTGGGTGACGTGAGCCGCAGACAAGTGCGGACTTTTCAAGGCGAGTGACGCCCAAAGACACGAAAATTTATAGACGTCGGGCTTATCGGTTCAGGTCTACTTAGGCTACCGCAAGGAGAATACTATGAAAACACTTAATCTTGACAAGCTTAACGTAATGCTGCGTACCGCAGCCGAAACCGTGCTTTCCGAGCTTGGTATTGAGGTATCCGAAAACGGAGCGATCATTACCGCAAAAGAAAACGATCGACTTACCGTTAAGAAAACCGATTTGGGCTATGAAATAGGCTACTCAAAGCTTTCCGAGTTCTGCCGAGGTCTTACCAGGCTTGCTTCCGCAGACAAGGGCGAGATTGATGAAAAGTCTTGGATGACAAGCCTTTGCTATATGGCTGATGCCTCAAGAAACGCCGTTCCATCCGTTGACGGCGTCAAAAAGATAATGAGACTTCTCGCGCTTATGGGCTACGACTCTATGATGCTTTATACCGAGGACACTTACGAGATTCCCGATTACCCTCATTTCGGATATATGCGTGGAAGATACACAACGAAGGAGCTTAAGGAGCTTGTTGCATACGGAGAGCTTATTGGAATAGAGCTTGTTCCCTGCATCCAAGCATTGGCTCATTTTACTTCGTTTAAAAAGAACCCTGAATTTAGCTCGTGGCTCGACTGCGATGACATCCTTCTTGTCGGTGCGGACAAGACCTACGAGTTTATAGAGAATATTTTCCGCCAGTGTGCCGCTTGCTTCAAATCGCGCAAGATAAATATTGGTATGGACGAGGCGCATATGGTGGGACGCGGAAAGTATCTCGACCTCAACGGCTACAGAAAGCCCGCCGAGGTTATGCTTGAGCACCTTACACGCGTGGTCGAGATCGCCCACAAGTACGGCTTTGAGCCTATGATGTGGAGTGATATGTTCTTCAGAATGCAGTTTGGAGGAGTGTATTACAAAGCTGAGGGTTCAATTTCGGAGGAAGTACGTTCAAAAGTCCCCGACGGACTCACGCTTATTTATTGGGACTATTACAGTTCGGATAAAAATTTGCTTGCAAATATGTTTAGATGTCATAAACAGTTTAACAATCCCACAGCATTCGCAGGCGGCGCGTGGAAATGGCACGGACTTTCTACCATCTGCTGGTATTCAATTGTAAACACTGCCGCAGAGCTTAAGGCGGCAAAGGCGACGGGCGTTACCGATATTATTTCAACGGGATGGGGCGACGACGGCTCTGAGGCATCGCAGTTCTCAAACATGGCGGTCAACCTCTACTACGCCGAGAACGCATACGGCAACACCTCCGACGAAAACATGAACATCCGCGCAAACGAGGTCTTTGGCGAGGACTTTGAGACCCTTATGCTCTTCGACCTTCCCGACAGACTTACAAACGCCGAAAACCGCAAGCAAAACGCCGCTTGCCCATCAAGATACCTCTTCTTCAACGATCCCATTCTCGGTCTTATGGACAGACACATGGAGGCTGACAAGGTAGGCGCTTACTACGCCGACGCCGCAAAGACGCTCCACGCAAAAAAGGACAGCAAATTCGGCTACGGTCTTGAAACTCTCGCTTGCCTTTGTGATGTGCTTGAGCTTAAGGCAACTCTCGGCTTAGAGCTTCGCGCGGCTTACAAAACGAGAGATAAAAAAGAACTCAAGCGACTTGCCGATGAGGTTATTCCCGAAATTGTCGAGAGAATCAAAAAGCTTCTTTCGGCATTCAAAAAGCAGTGGTATACAGAGAACAAGCTCTTCGGCTTTGAAACCCAGGATATTCGCATAGGCGGTCTTTGTCAACGGCTTATGACAGTTGCTGAAATTGTAAATATGTACCTTGTTGGAGACCTTTCTGAGATTGAGCCGCTTGAAGCCGATCCTATTCCATTCGATGAGACTGCACCGGACAAATATATAGCCCAAAACAGATATGAAAGAATAGTCAGCCCAAGCATTGTTTAATAGAACAAGAGCTACGTACGACCGTAAAAGTTTGATTGTTACCACGTATAGTTTTTATGAATTGTGTAAATTAACATATTTGAACACACTTTCCAAAAAGTATTAAGCACATAATCTTTACTTCGATTTGAAAGCAGGAGAAAGGGTTGGCGCCAAAGACGCCAACCCTAAACACATCGGTCGGCAGAACCGAACGAGAAAGTCAAGGGTTTCAAGGCTTGCGGGCGTTACGATATTTATTTGCGGTTGACGCCTGAATTGAATGGTGGGTGCCATTGTAGGCGTCTTTTTTACTAAAAAACGATATTTGCCAACTATTACAAGAATTTTATACGGCGTCAATCTTGGCGCCTTTTTTTGACTTTGGAGCAAATGATAACAAATTGATAACTATTCGCCAAAGGGCTGGATATATTGCGTGAGTTGTGGTATTGTGTTGTGGAAAGGAGAGTGATAAAATGGCAAAAAGAAAACTATTGACAAACGGAAATGCATTCAAGCGGACAGACGGACGCTGGGGCGGTACGGTTTGGTTTATGGACGAAAGCGGAGAGAGAAGACGCAAGAGCTTCTCGGGTACTACCAAGCAAGAAGTTAACAAGAAAATGACAGCGTATATTGTGAATTTTAACAATGAGGTTGAAACCTCGATTGAAGCCAATAAAACACTTAAGGAAAGCATGACAAATTGGCTTAAGGTGTTTAAGTTCCCTTCTGTAGAGAGAACCACTTATGACAGATACGAGTGTACAGCAATCAACCAAATCTATCCGCTTATTGGAAACAAAATTGTTGGAAACATCACCGCCGCCGACATCAAAAAAGTCCTCAATCATTGGATGAATGAGGGCTACGCTTACACCACGGTTAAAAAGGTACACGTGATACTCGGCGACTATTTC
>JAFTLM010000177.1 GCA_017455945.1 Clostridia bacterium
ATATATAGATACTGCGGTTAAGATGATCATTGCCGTGGTAATAGGAGGTTTGCTTCTCGGCGGACTTTATCAGTTGTTCAACGGCGTTGTGCTTCCCGGTATGGCAGACAGAATACAGGATATGTTCGTTTCTGCTGAAGGTGTAGGCAATATGTACGGCGATATTGCTGTGATTTAACTTTAAAGCCGTAATTTTAAGAAATATATAAACTAAAAATTTAAGAAAGAATGAGGTAATTCATAATGAAAAAATTTATCAACAAAATCAACGAAAAGGCAACAGCGGTTGCAATCAAAGCACAGACGACACTCGACAACGTAAAAGGTGAAGGATATATCGACACGGGCGTGAAGATCATCATCGGCGTGGTAGTAGGCGCGGTAATTCTCGGCGGTCTCTATGCGCTCTTTGGTGACGTTATCCTTCCCACACTCGAAACCGAAATCAAAGGTATGTTCGATTTTGCCGGTTAATCAACAAAACAATCAATACAAAAATTTAGGAAAGAATGAGGTAATTCATAATGAAAAAATTTATCAACAAAATCAACGAAAAGGCAACAGCGGTTGCAATCAAGGCACAGACGACACTCGACAACGTAAAAGGCGAGGGATATATCGATACGGGCGTAAAAATTATCATCGGCGTGGTAGTAGGCGCAGTAATTCTGGGCGGTCTTTACGCTCTCTTTGGCGACGTTATCCTTCCCACACTTGAAACCGAAATCGAAGGTATGTTCGATTACGCAGGTTAATCAACAAAACAAATCAATACAAAAATTAAGAAAGAATGAGGTAATCAATAATGAAAAAATTTATCAACAAAATCAACGAAAAGGCAACAGCAGTTGCAATCAAAGCACAGACAACACTTGACAACGTAAAAGGCGAGGGATATATCGACACAGGCGTGAAGATTATCATCGGTGTTGTAGTAGGCGCGGTAATTCTCGGTGGTATTTACGCACTCTTTGACGGCGTGGTACTTCCTACACTTGAAACAAACATCGAAGATATGTTTGACTTCGCAGGCTAATATATCTTAAATAAATTCTCAGAGGGCGGATAATTTCCGCCCTCGCATATATTGCGGAGGAAAGATGGATATCATACGTTATTTTATTCACCCCATACTTCTTGTTTTACTTGTGCTGGGCGTTACGTTTCTTGAAAATTACTATATGAAAAAGAGAAACTTCAAAGTACACGCATTAGCAAACTATGTAGCTATGTCAGGCATATCGGTTATCTTGTACCTCATAGGTGGATTTTCTTTGTGGACGGTAAAAGGCATAGCTATGGCTTTTGTGCTTCTGTATGATTCGGTACAGGATTTTTCGGCGCGCGAAGCAGATGATTTTCTGTGGGTAATGCTTGTGCTTCTCTCGCTTGTGAATTTTGCCGAAACAGGAGTTGCATCTATGCTTATGGGTGCATTTGCGGTCTTTGTTCCGCAGATGGTCATAGCAAATACCGTAAAAACAGGAGGTATCGGCGGTGCGGATATAAAAATTTCAACGGCGGGTGTGTTATCGCTCGGATTTTTTGGCGGGGTCATAGGATATATGGCAGGTCTTGTTTTTGCCGTAATATTTCAGACGATATATAGTAAAATTAAAAAGCAGTCTTGCAGAAACGGTTTTCCGCTGTTACCGTTTTTGTTTGCGGGACTTATGTTAGGATACGTTATTTAAAACAAAAGGAGGATATTAAAAAATGAGTTTTAAGAATTTAAATTCTCAGATAAAAGCAGAAAAAGCGCCGAAATCGGCAGGGAAGAAACCGTTTTCTTCGCGCACGGTAATAGGCGTTGTTTGTATCATTATGGCGCTTGCCGTGACTTTCGGTGTAGCGCCGCTTCTGAATCGTTTTGCCGACCAAAAGGTAGATATAGTAAGGCTCAAAACGGATATCGAGAGAGGCTCTGTAATCAGTGAGGAAGACCTTGAAACGGTAAAC
Source organism: Clostridia bacterium (assembly GCA_017455945.1). Taxonomy (GTDB): domain Bacteria; phylum Bacillota; class Clostridia; order Oscillospirales; family CAG-272; genus RGIG8775. The sequence goes on from JAFTLM010000177.1 coordinate 1,960, forward strand.
GTCGGCGCATATAATCTGCCCGATAACGTGATAAAAGATAAAAACTACGTTATTCGCTTGATAAAGAGAGGCTTTCTGCGGTTAAAGCATACGGAAATGGAAAATACAATCTATTTCCCAATTCTCCGTACCGCCAAAAGCATCCGTTTGCTCCTCAAAAAGAAGAGAAGATCATTGTTCCCGAGCTTGAGGGCGAGCGCGAAAGAAAGATACCCAAGTCAGAATACAATCTGGTTCTTGGAACTACCGTATATATCGGCAAAGATGAGTGCGATATTATGTCCTTGAGCGAAGACGGAGTGGAGCTTTTCAACGGTACACTCATTCCGCTTGAGATGGACTACGAAACCTTTATGAAGCGTATACGCGAAAACCCTATGAACGAACGCTTGAAAAAGCCGCAAAAAGAGGTTAAAGAAGAAACCGAGAACAAGGAAAAAGAGGAAACCGGGGAAAATAAAAAGTTTTTGTCTATATGGGAGCGCTATGAACTTACGAAAAAGGAACATCCGGAGCATATTGCAATGATACGTGTAGGCGATTTTTATGAGTTCTTCTATGATGATGCCAAAACGGTTGCGAGCGTTCTCGAACTTACGTTGACAAGCAGGCAGAAAGATGAAAACGAGCGAGTTCCGATGTGCGGTGTGCCGTATCATACGCTTGAAAGATACCTTCAAAAAATTCTCGATGCCGGATATGCGGTAGCGGTTTATGAGGATGGGAAAATATATCCGATAATTTCGGCTATATCACAGGAAAAGAAGAAAGATGAAAATATACCTGTTGCTCCTAAAGAGGAGATAAAAACTGTTGATGAGCTTGAAAGAGCCAAGCAGTATATTTCTTCTTTTTGTGAAACCGAATACGGGGATAGTGAAATTGAGATATCCGACTTATCAAAAGTGCCGATTGCCCATACCACTGTTGGCGACGAGGATTATCCCGTTAACGTCTATGCGGACTTAACGGGATTCAGAATACTAAAATTCCTTGGTGAAGATCTTATAGAAGTAAGCGGATACGGTAGCTTAAGAGGACGTGAGTAAAGCGAGAATGTATAACGAGGAAGCAAAGCTTCTTGGCAAGTATAACATAAATACTGCCGAGGAGCTTTCTTCTTTTTCGGATTCGCTGTCGGAGAAATACAAAACACTTGCTTCAAATAGGGCGAAGCTGCGAAACAAACTCCGCCGTATGCACAACACAGATGAAATGCAACCCATAAAGGACGAGATATCTTCATTGTCACTTATGATGGCTGATTTGAGAAAGCAGATGAAACTATGTGAGGACATTGCTGCAAGAAGCGGAGTTATAGATAAAATAGTGAACACGATAGATGTTCCCGAAAGAGAAACAGGACAAAAAGAAAGAACGAGAAGCAAGACATATACCTCACGATAACAAGTTTTGCTCCAAACGATACCAACTTAAATATTGACAAGCGTAAGAATATAGCGTATAATAGACTTACGAGTTGGTATATTACGAGTTTGTTATTTGGAGGGATATATGTTCTATTGCAGAGAGAAGGAGCTTGGCGACCTCAACAAAAGATATAACGCCGGAAAATTTGAGTGCGCCGTTATATACGGACGCAGACGAGTGGGCAAAACTGCGCTCATAAATGAATTTTGTAAAGGTAAGCCGTGCGTTTTCTTTTCCGCGCTTAATGCGACTATGGGAGAAAATCTTGAGGCTCTTTCGCGTGCTATATATGAAAAGGATCATAAGGATGCTTCTGCTGCTCCCGTGTATCCCGATTTTGATGCTGCACTTGCTGAGATAACGCGAATGGCAGAAACTGAAAGGCTTGTCTTTGTAATAGACGAATATCCTTATCTTGCAAAAGCCAATAAAGTTGTTTCCTCAAGGCTTCAGCATATTATAGACCATGTTTGGCAGGAAAGTAATCTTTTCTTGGTGCTCTGCGGTTCTTCGATGAGCTTTATGGAAAACCAAGTGTTGGGATATGAAAGCCCCTTGTTTGGAAGAAGAACAGCTCAGTATAAAATAAAGGCGTTGACATATAAAGAGATTACGGCATTTAATCCGAGGCTTTCCGCCGAGGAGCAATCTCTTGTATACGGTATAACGGGCGGTATACCGCACTATATAAATAAGCTTGACGTTAAAGATGATATAGACAGCGCGTTGCTTGAAAATCTTTTCAATACCTCGGGATATCTTTTTGAAGAACCAGAGAACCTTTTGAAGCAAGAGCTTCGCGAGCCTGCGATATATAATTCCGTTATCTCTGCGGTTGCGGGAGGTGCTTCGCATCTTAACGAGATAGCGACAAAGGTCGGGATAGAATCGGGAGTATGCACGAAATATCTAAAAGTGCTTCTTGACCTTGGAATATTGAAAAAAGAAACGCCCATCACAGAGAAGGCAGGCAAGAAAACCATTTACGGTATAGGCGACCATTTCTTCCGCTTCTGGTATCGCTTTGTGCCGAAAAATATGTCCTCGATAGGTTCGGGCAGAATAGAGCGCATATATGAACAAGCAATAAAAAAATATTTTCCGGACTATATGGGCTTGGTTTTTGAAAATATGTGCCGCGATTATCTTTTGAGATATACGGAAGACCTGCCTATAATTCTTGCAGACGTAGGACAGTGGTGGGGAACAGACCCAAAGCAGAAAAAAGAGATTCAGATAGATATTGTAGGTACACCGCTTGAGGGAAAAGAATATATTATAGGTTCTTGCAAGTACAGAAACGAAAAAATAGGTGTAGACGAACTTGAACTTATAAAAGATTACGCAAAAGTATTTGGAAAAGGTGAAGTATACCACTACTACATCTTTTCAAAGGGTGGATTTACCGACGGTCTTATAGAACGTGCCAAAGCAGAAAACGTTAAGCTTTTGACACTTGATGATATTTATAAATAAAAATAATTATTGAAGCAAAGCTTCTTGGTTAATGCCAAGGAGCTTTTTGCTTTGCAGAAAGAGAGGTAAAAAGATGAACACATCGGGAGAAGCCGCTGACCAAGTTGGGATACTACGGCATCAATGCTCCTGCTTGCCCTTATCTTCTATCTCAAATATGAAGCGCCGCCCGAAGAACAGAATTTTCCTATGATTATGGAAATGTTGCGGGCAGGTGATATGGATGAAGAAAACGAATCTACAGGAAGTGTGCTTGATGACCTATTTGCATTTCTTGAAGCAGATGACCCTTCGCATATCGCGCTTAAATATTACAAGGCATACAGAACAGGCTCTGCAAAAACCTTGAAGTCTATTCAGATAACTCTTGCTGCAAGGCTTGAGAAATTCAACCTTGACAGCCTCGCAACACTTACTTCCACAGATGAGCTTGACCTAAAAAGCTTGGGAGAGAAAAAAGTTGCATTGTTTGCTTTGATACCCGATAACGACACGAGCTTTAACTTTCTCGTGTCGATTTTGTATACTCAGCTTTTCCAACAATTGTTTTTTGTGGCTGACCATAAATACGGCGGTACTTTGCCTGTACACGTTCATTTTTTAATGGACGAGTTTGCGAACGTCAGCTTGCCTGATGATTTTGACAAGATATTATCCGTAATGCGTTCGCGCGGTGTGAGCGTAAGCATCATATTGCAGAACCTTGCTCAGCTCAAGGCATTGTTTGAAAAGAGTTGGGAGAGCATAGTAGGTAACTGCGACGAATTTGTATATCTCGGGGGCAATGAACAGAGCACTCATAAATACGTATCTGAGCTTTTGGGAAAAGAAACTATTGATACAAATTCATACGGCAGAAGTGATGGTATGAGAGGAAACTTCTCGACCAATTTTCAAGTAGCGGGCCGTGAACTTCTTACGCCCGACGAGGTTCGTATGTTGGATAACAAATACGCTATTGTTTTTATTCGAGGAGAGAAGCCGATTGTGGATTTCAAGTACAATATATTTACACATCCCAACGTGCACCTCGGTAAGGACGGAGGAGCAGAACCGTATACCCATACTATACCCGTGCTTGAAGATATAACGGGTGTTGAAATCGTGAATATAGCGGATTACAAGGGCAAGAAACTCGAAGATTTCCCGAAAGCGGAAGAATATTTTGAGAATATCTATGCTTACGACGATGAGGAAACAGAAGCGCTATGCGACTATTTGGAAAAGAAAAATGAGAAAAGAGAGGAGAACACAGAATGAAAAAGAAAAGAATAATGAAAGTGACTATGTGTATTGCTATTATTTGTATGATGATAACAATGCTCACGCTTCCTTGCTTTGCGGCGGAAGATGACCCTTTACAGGTCATAAACAATCTTTCGGACTTTATGTTCGGGCTTGTGCGCGCTGTGGGCATGATTATGCTCGGTTTTGCTGTTGTGCAGATAGGACTTTCGCTCAAAAGCCATGACCCATCACAGAGAGCCAACGGATTTTTAACTTTGGCGGGCGGCGTGATTATAACGTTTGCAAAAGAAATTCTCGCTATTATTACGGGATGATGAAAAAGAGGTGGGAGTATGTCAAATAATTGGGTCGTAGAAAACCTGCAAAATGCGCTCGATACGTGGAACGGCAAACTCTCCGAAATATGGCGGTTGCTTACGGAAACTCCCGAAACATTCAAAGGCGGAACTATATGGACGGTTATGGTGAATATAAACGAGGCACTTAAAGCGGTTGGTTACGCACTACTGGTGCTGTTTTTTCTTATGGGGATTATGCGGCAGTTCAATTCCTTTCAAGAAATAAAGCGCCCGGAGCAGGCGCTTAAACTGTTTATCCGCTTTGTTCTGGCAAAATCGGCTATAACGTGGGGACTTGACCTTATGATGGCGATGTTTAATATCGCGCAAGGTATCATATCCGAGATCATGTCCGCTTCGGGAGTTTCGGGTACAGGAGAGGCGTATCTGCCCGATGGTATAATATCCGCTATTGAAAATTGTGGTTTTTGGGAGTCTATTCCTCTATGGGCGGTAACGCTTATAGGGAGCTTGCTTGTATGGGTACTGTCGTTTGTTATGATTCTAACCGTATACGGGCGGTTCTTCCGACTGTATATCTATACCGCGATTGCTCCTGTACCTATGGCATCATTCGCGGGAGAGGAAACTTCTCATATAGGTAAATCGTTTATAAAGTCTTTTGCGGCGGTATGCCTTGAGGGCGCGATAATTATACTCGCTTGTATAATCTATTCGCTGTTTGCTTCCTCGCCTCCGTCTGTGGATATGGATTCTTCCGCGGTAACGCAGGTGTGGACGTATATTGGTGAGCTTTTATTTAATATGCTCGTGCTTGTAGGGACAATAAAACTTTCCGACAGGGTAGTAAAAGAAATGATGGGATTGTAAATATGTAAAAACGTGAATATTCACGCAAAAATCATATTTATTTTGCGGAACTATTGACATATTTCATGCGTTGAAGTATAATAAATATGGAAAATGCAAATAACAACTGCAAAATAGATATATAAAAAGGTGAAATGTTTATGGAAAGAGCACTTATTTCAAAGCTGGTAGAATGGAAAGAGAAGCAAAACCGAAAACCTCTGATATTGAAAGGCGTAAGACAATGCGGGAAAACATATATGCTTAAAGAATTTGGAAGCAGATATTATGAAAGCACAGCTTATTTTAACTTTGAAGAAACCGAAAGCTTAAGATCTGTGTTTGATAAGGATTATGATACAAGCAGAATTATTTTTGAACTTGAACTTGTACTCGGAAAAACAATAAAAAAAGAAAATACTCTTATTATTTTCGACGAAATTCAAGAGTGTGGCAGAGCGATTACTTCTATGAAGTATTTCTGCGAAAATGCGCCCGAATATCATATTGTTTGTGTAGGCTCGCTTCTTGGAATAGCTTTGCAAAAAAATCTTTCTTTTCCCGTTGGCAAGGTTGATTTTTTAACTCTTTATCCTATGAGCTTTGTTGAATTTTTGAGAGCATCGGGACCTGAAAATTTAGCTGATTATGTGGAGAAGATAGACGGTGCAGTGGCTATTCCGGAAGTGATTTCGGATAAGCTTTCAACATCGCTAAGGCAGTACTATATAACGGGAGGAATGCCCGAGGTAGTTAAAACTTGGTGCGATACTCATGATATAGAAAAAGTTGAAGCTATACAGCAAGCTATTATAAACAGCTACGAGCTTGACTTTGCAAAGCACGCTCCCACAAAAGATTTTCCAAAGTTATCTGCGATATGGCGTTCCATTCCGGAACAGCTTGCAAAAGAAAATACAAAGTTTATTTTCAGCCACGTGAAAAAAGGGTGGCGTTCAAAGGATTTGGAGGATGCACTTGAATGGCTTATAAGTGCGGGGCTGGTATATAAGGTATGCAAGATCGAAAAGCCGTGTATACCGCTTTCATCATATGCAGATGATACGTCGTTTAAGCTATATATGTCGGACGTTGGGATTTTGCGTAAGCTTTCAAAGCTGCCGTATGAGGTAGTTCTTGATTCCACTCCCAACTATAAGGAGTTCAAAGGCTCTATGACGGAAAATTACGTTCTCTGCGAGATAATCAAATCCATTGACGATACTGCGTATTATTGGTCAAGCGGTAACGTGGCGGAGGTCGATTTTGTTATTCAATGTGGAAAAGAGATAGTTCCTATTGAGGTGAAATCAGAAAAGAATATACGCGCCCGTTCACTTGCTGAGTACAGAAAAAAATATGAGCCGAAATATTCTGTTAAAACTTCTATGAAGAATTCCGTCGATACGGAAGAGGTTTTGAATATTCCACTTTACGCGATATCTTCAATGAATAATTTTATTAAATAAAAACCGAATAAAAAACGAAAACGTCATCCGGGCAGATGGCGTTTTTTGTATATATAGGGGTGATGTAGATGGAAATAAAAATAAACAAAGAAATAAAAGAATATAACGAAACGATATTTTTCGGGCTTTCGGCAAGGCCGTTCGTGTTTTCCGTTCTTACTTGCCTTGCGGCTGTCGGGATATATTTTCTTTTGAAGCCTTATCTTGATACAGAAACGCTTTCCTGGGTGTGCATATTGGGAGCTGTACCATTTGCCGCATTGGGCTTTATAAAATACAACGGAATGAATGCCGAAAAGATATTGCGGGCGTGGATTCGCTCGGAGATATTGATGCCAAGATTTTTAGTTTTCAAAGGAGAAAACAATAAGTATACGTGATTTTCAGTCAATATATTAAAGCCAAGTGCTTTTGCATTAGGCTTTAATATATTGTTTTTTGCTAAAATGCTTTACAAATTCTTGCCAATAAAACGAGTGGGATTTTTACCATAGTTTACATAGCGTATAGCTTCAACTATTTCATTTTTTCGGTCATCTGCGTTCGGCAAATCGCAAACGATATCGTTCAAATCATACGGTCCGTTGCGGAAATGCCCGACTGATGCCCCGTGAAATTCACCGTCAATTAAAAGATATTGAAGCGGTTCACAGTCATATTCAAGTCCTTTGGTTAGGTCCTTTGCAAACTCTTTTAATATATGTTCGTGAGCTTTATAAAGAAAATCATTTCTGTGAAGTGCATAAACAAAATTTAAAGGTTTAGGCGCATAACTTTCAAGCAGTTCTGCGTCGGTTTTCAGCATATAACCTCTATCCGATGCCGTCAATATGCTCTCTCCCACAAGCTCGTTTATCGCAAGTTTGATTTCTTTTTCGGGGACTTTATAGAAAGATTTTGCCATCGCGCTATCAAACCATACGATCCTGTAAGCAAAACGTTGAAGCACGATTTTAAGCGCTTCTGTTTTTGAATATTTATTTAAATCAACGTTCGGGAATATTTCCTTGAATTTGTACCAGCCGCGGTCCCATTCGCCGTCATATTGGTCTTCATAAATCAAAAAAGCTTCCTGCAAACGGTGAAGAACAGGTGTAATTTGCTTTACAAGCAACCCCGTTTCTTCCTTGATTTGCTGAATGTTAAAAGGCCCTGCGGTTTCAATAAGTTTCAAAATTTGAATTTGTTCGGGCGTAGGCTTTGTAAGTGGTTTGCGGTAAATCGCCGCAAAAAGCTCCATATCTTCGGGTACAATCCAACCGAGGTTGCCGCCGGCGAAACGTCCTTTAACGAGTTTACGTTCAAACTGACGCGTTCGGTTAAATGCTATATCGTTGAAATTTGCACGAAAAGTGAGAGTGGGTGGCTCTCCGAAGCCGTTCCAATACACGTTTTGCCCCGGTTGGGTGTCACGGTATAGCGATATATATTCTTCTTTATCCGCCTTGTTCAAAAAGCATTGGCGCTCCATTCGTAGAGAAATTATTTTTTCATCCATATCAATTCTTTCCTTTCGATTCTTTATGCCACTGTTTGCATTGTTCGATCCTTGCACCTACGGGGTTATCACCGTGCTCTGTGTCGCAGGAATACTGCATAAGAAGCTCGCAAGGAATATCCTCGCATTCGCCGCAATGCACAATGCTTTTATTCTGACAACATACGGCAATGGGACACTCGCCGTGGAAAGGGTGCCCGCCCGTTTCTATGCAACCGCCGCACCCGCAAGGTTCTTTGTACTTACATTCTGTGCAGTGAAGCCCGCATCTTGAATCAATCATAATGTATTACCTCCGTTTTTTCTTTACTGTAACACATTAAACACGACAACTGTATGTCATCATTCATATAAATTTTTTATGGATTCAAGCGTTGATTTCATCAGAACAACCATTTCAGCGGGAGCAAGAATCTTCACTTTGTTGCCAAAGCTGAGAAACCACTCTATCGCTCCTTGTTGGGTGGTAAAACCCCATTCGGTATATAATTTGCCGTCATCTTGCTCTGTAAAGCAGTTGCTGCCGTATTCTTCTACAAGCCTATATTTTACGGAAGGCTCGTAGACGGCGGAAACGATATAGTCATCTGTCATATGAGAGCCGAACTGCTTCTTTTCTTCGGGTACATCTCTTATGGCAAATTTCTCATCGGTAATCTTTAAATTCCAAAGTCTGCGGAGCTTGTACATACGAAAATCCAACCGTTCCTTGCAAAAGCCGAACACATACCAATCCGACCATTTGAAAACAATAAGATACGGCTCTATTTTCTTGTCTGCCTCGCCTTTGTTATAGCAGTAGTGGAATGAAATACACCTTGATTCTTTGATTGCCTGTTTTATGGCATCTATTTTATCGGCTAAATCGTCCTTGTAAAAGGAAGATAGGTCTATTATCATATTATCCGCAAGTTTTATGGCAGAACTTGCGCCTATTTTTTGTGCTAACTTCTCCGCCGTTTCGGAATTTGAAATGCTGTCAAGGGTCTTAAGCCCGGTAAATATATTGGCAAGCTCCTGTTCTGTAAATACAGTGGTATCAAGGGCGAAGCCGGGCATAATGGAAATGCCACCTCCCACCCCACGCGAGGTAACTATAGGGATACCCGCTTTGCATATATCCTCGATATCTCTGTTGATTGTGCGGCGCGATACCTCGAATTTTTCGGCGAGATATGGTGCAGTAACGCACTTTTTCTGTTGCAGTGTTGTGATTATTCCTATAAGGCGGTCTATTTTCATTATGTAGTACCTTTATTCCAGATGTTTTTTGTTCGTAAGAACTTATTGCTTATATTCTACCACAACAATAGTAGGGTGTCTATATACAATTATTTGAATTTTATATTAAATGCTATGTTGACATATATCATAAAACTATGCTACACTATTAAAAATGGTAATATGATTGATATTGCAATATAAAAATAACGGAGAGAAATATGAACTTTGAATATCAAAAATCAATAGACTTTCTTCTTGAAAACGGCAGAGATGTAATTCAATACCGTTTGCATAAAGATATACTTCACGATCTTACAGAAGCAGAGGAAGCGGCACTTCTGGAAAAGGTGATGCAAACTCCCGAATATCAGTTGCTTTTAACACACGTTAAACCAAACGGATATATCGGCACAGGTATGCACTCTTGGGATAAATTCAAATCATCTCATCTTGATGACGGAGAAAACGCTGCAAGACTTTTACATAATTACGGAATACCCAAGGATATGCCTATCGTACAGAACTTTGTAAAAGCTATGCGTGATGATTCAGTATTAGAGAAAGAGTTTTCATATTACAATCCCGAAAAGGTGCGATTCGAAACACGAAGTATCGGTATCAACAGCGGCTCATCTCTTGACGTTACGCTGTACGCTTGTCAGGCTTTGCTCGGATATGGTGACGACCCCGAAATGCAGCATTTCGTTGATGCTTCCTATAAGGCATTCGTCAGCTTGCTTGATTACGAGTCGGCAGACGAGATCACGACATTTAATCCAAATCTCAAGAGAAAATATAACTATCCCACCATCACTCCCGACACCTATTTCCCGTGCCAATACCATCTTGAAACTTTGGCAGAAACACAGGGGTGGCGTACAGAGGAAAGGATTGCCCGTCTTGCCGAAGCAATCGACCACCACGACAGAATCACAAAGGATTTTGGCGGCTTTGCGGTAAAGATAGGCAGCAAGCAGGTCGGCCCCGGATGGGCGTATATGAATCCATTTTTCTCTCTGTCATTTCCGCAGAAAGCGCCTAATCACAGAAAGACATTGACCGCGCTTGCAAAGGTTACGGGAGATAGAACGCAAGTGGTTAGAGAATCGGTTGAAACTTTGCTTGAAATGCTGTCCGAAGACGGTGTTCTCCGCACCACATTCACCTCGTCCTATGAAAAAAGCCGCTTCAAGGATAATTTCCGCAGCGGACATCCTTATGCCGAGGTTGGACTTGAACCCGACCACAGAAAAGATACGGCGATATGGTGTGAGCTGACATTTTGGGCGGTAGAGTTTTTGCATATTATATATAAATATATTTGAGTTTATATTGTTTCGTACAACTTGGTTTTCGTAAGAAAGTGCATAATTAAGACGGCAAGAGATAGTCTAATCGGCTACCTCTAGCCGTTTATTAAGTTTTGCAGAATTTTAAGGCATAGTTTTTTTAATAGGGCTTTCAGTGTTGCATCCGAGAACGCAAAAGATTCAAATGGAATAGGAAAGGAACAGAAATGTGGTTAAGTGCACTTGCGAAAAGAGATACCAGAATGCGAGGAAATATGTGAAGCAAGAGTTTACGCATAGGCAGATGAACAAATGGAAATAAACAAATAATCAAATAATATAACGAAGAAGGGGATGAGAAATGAGTATTTTTAAGAAAAATAACAGGCAGATTGAAGAAGACAGAGTACCTACAACAGTAGAAGAAGCCATACCCATTCTCGGAGTTTTCGGGGATGGGATTTTTCTTGTAGGGAAGAATCTGTGGTCGAAAACCTTCAGTTTTACCGATATAAACTATGCTGTGGCATCACACGAGGATAATGAAAAAATGTTTCTCGGATATTCCGAGATATTGAATAGCCTCGACAGCGGTGCTACAGCAAAGATCACAATAAACAATCGCCGCATTCAAAAAAGTAAATTTGAAAAAACAAATATGCTCCCGCTTATGGGCGATAGCCTTGACAGATACAGAAATGAATATAACTCCGTTTTGGAGCGCAACGCAAATCTTTCAACGGGAGTAGTGCAGGATAAATATTTTACCGTAACTGTTGAAAAGAGAAGCTATGAAGAAGCAAAAGCATATTTTAATCGTGTTGGCGAAGAACTGAAAGTTCTTTTTGCAAAGCTCGGTTCAAAATTTGAGGAAGTAAGTGAAGAAGATAAGATACGTATGCTTTACGATTTCTTCCACAGAGGAAACGAGGATGATTTCATATATAATCGTTTCTTAAATGCCAAGCGCGGTCACGATTTCAAAATAGCACTTGCTCCGCAGTCTATGGAGTTCAAAAACGACTTTTTCAAGATAGATGGAAGATATGGCAGAGTGCTTTATCTTAAAGATTATGCAAATTTTATAAAGGACAGTTTCATAGCGGAGCTCACGGAAATTGACCGTTGCCTTATGCTTTCTATAGATGCGAGCCCCATTTCTATGGATAAAGCGGTAAGGCAGAGTGAAAACAAACTGCTTTCTGTGGAGACCAATATATCGAATTGGCAACGCAAACAAAATCAGAACAACAACTTTTCAGCATCAATTCCTTATGATATGGAGCGTCAGCGCGAGGAGAGCCGAGATTTTCTAAACGATCTTGTGGCAAGGGATCAACGAATGATTCCTGCACTCATCACTATCGTTCATACGGCGGATACAAAAGAACAACTTGATGCTGATACAGAGAGTATTATGCAGTGCGCGAGAAAACACCTCTGTGCGCTTGCTATTATCCGCTGGCAACAGCTTGAAGGGCTTAACACCTGTTTGCCATACGGTGGAACAAAGCTTGGCATACGCAGAACGCTTACCACGGAAAGCCTTGCTGTGTTTATGCCGTTCCGCGTACATGAGATATGCCACAAGAACGGTATTTACCTCGGTAATAACGCCATAAGCAAAAATATGATCATGATAAATCACACGGAGCTTCTAAACGGTAATTCATTCATAACAGGTGTTTCGGGTTCGGGTAAATCTATGATGGCAAAGCAAGAGCTTACAAGCCTCTTGCTTTCAGATAAAAACGCGGATATTATCGTTATAGACCCGGAAAGAGAGTATTCAAAGCTCACAGAAGCATTTGATGGCGAAACTGTTGTAATATCGGCAACGAGTAAAAACAATATCAACGCTTTGGATGTAAACAGAGATTATGCAGACGGTGCAAATCCCGTTACGCTAAAATCTGAGTTTATACTCTCACTATGTGAACAGGCTATGAACGGCAGTCTTACCTCAAAACAAAAATCTATTATTGACCGTTGCACATCGTTAGTTTACAGAAAATATATGTTTGATGGTTGCACTGGTGAAGCGCCTACTTTGCAGGATTTCAGAAAAATACTTTTGGAGCAAAGTGAGCCTGAAGCCAAGGACATTGCGCTGTCAATAGAATTATTTACAGAGGGAAGCCTTAACGTATTTGCAAAACAGAGCAACGTAAACACAAAAAGCCGTTTTATCTGTTACGATATTCACGAGCTTGGAAAACAGCTTATGCCGATAGGTATGCTCGTTGTGCTTGACAGTATACTCAACCACATTACGGAAAACAGAGCAAAGGGAAGAAAGACGTATATTTTTATAGACGAGATATACGTTCTTTTCAGACACGAATACTCCGAAAATTTCCTTTTCAATATGTGGAAGAAAGTAAGAAAATATAACGCATATATAGTTGGTATAACGCAAAACGTGGAAGATTTGCTCATATCCCACACGGCGAGAACAATGCTTGCAAACTCTGAACTTGTTATAATGCTCAATCAAGCGGCAACAGATCGTGAGCAACTCGCGGAGCTTATGGGGATTTCAGAACAGCAGACGTCGTATATAACCAATGTGGAAGCAGGACATGGTCTTGCGAAAATCGGCGGTGCACTTGTGCCGTTTGTAAATAACTTCTCGAAAGATACCCAGCTTTACCGCTTGATGAGTACCAATCCCAACGAGCGCTTATGAGAATTAAAACGAGAGAAGCCCTTCGGAGCATAAAGAAAGTTGACCGCGCGGAAATTCTTGTTCAAAAAACAAAGGGCGGTGTTTCCAATCTTCAAAATGCCGCAGAGCAGGGGCAGGGTGATTATGAAAGCGAAACCGAATATGCAAGCAGCTTCCTGCAAGAAAAAGCAGAACGTCTTGGAAGAACTGCTTTTTGCGGTGCTGAACGAATAGGAAGATGGGGGATAAATGAAAGCCGTAGTAACTTGGCAGAACTTAAAAATAGAAGCAAGATGAAGGCTGGTTACAGGAGGAAAGCAATTCCTCAAACTACTAAGAAAGCCTATTCTACTGGACGCAAAGCGGCTAAAACAATGCAATCTATGAAGAAAGCCGTGATTGCTACGACAAAGTTTCTGAAAACTGTACCGAAAGCAATTGCGGCTGCTATTAAAGCGACGGTTGCGGGAACAAAGGCTATAGTTGCTGTGATTATTGCCGGAGGTTGGATAGCGATTGTGATAATTGTGGTATTGGTTGTGTTTATGGGAGTGATCGGCGCAGTAAGTGGTGAGATGATTTGAGGTAAGAAAAGGAAGTCGGGCATACGATTTGTGTGCTCGACTTCTTTTTTTCGTTATAGGAAATATATTAAAATCAGAATTGGATAAATTAAGATAATAAAATGCCGTTGTTTTATGACGAATTTAAATTATAACTGACAAGGAGATGTTTATGGCAGAATATGGATACGTGAGGGTTTCCTCACTTGACCAAAACGAAGATAGACAAATGATAGAACTACAGAAAAAGCAAATTCCCGAAAAGAATATCTATATGGATAAGCTCTCGGGAAAAAATTTTGAGCGACCTGGATATAAAAAGCTTTTCAAGAAACTTAAGCAAGGCGATTTGCTTTATATTATGTCAATTGACCGCTTAGGCAGAAATTACGTTGAAATACAGGAGCAGTGGAGGACATTAACTAAGGAAAAAGGGATCGATATTGTTGTTTTTGATATGCCCTTGCTGGATACAAGAACCGGCAAGGATTTGATGGGAACGTTCATAAGTGATTTGGTATTGCAAATTCTCTCTTTTGTTGCACAGAACGAAAGAGAAAACATAAAGAAACGTCAAGCACAAGGTATAGCTGCGGCAAAGGCAAAAGGCGTTAAGTTTGGCAGACCGGAAAAACCTATTCCCGACAATTTTGGCGATATTGTTAAACGTTGGGAAAGAAAAGAAATAAAGATATCCGATGTGGTGAGAATTTGCAATATGAGTGAGCCGACTTTTTATAGGCGACTTAGAGAATATAGAATGATTAAAAAATAAATTTTCAAAAAACAAGAAAAAATGAGTAAAAAATAGGCGAAATTGCGAAATATAAGAATAAGGGGAAATATATAAAAAAATAACACAATATGGCAGAAAGGAGGCAATTTCTTGTGCGAATCCCCGTATGATAGGAGGTGGAATGATATAAAAAGAAATTCAAAAATAAGTTAAACTCAATTTGCGAAAGGAAAATAAAAATTATGATGAAATTTAGACTGAAGTTCATATCCGTATTACTTGCTTTAGTTATGTTTTTAACATTTGTACCCGACACACTTTATGCAGAAGCAGCAGATCTGCTTTCGGATATGATGTCTAACGAATCTTTGGAAAATGTTAAAGCTGAAAATTCGGAAGAAACAGAAAATACTTCAAAAGAAGTATACGCTTTGGGCGAAGATACTTCAAAACGAACTGAAAATGCAAAATATATAAGAATGTCCGACGGCTCGTATTATGTTGCTATGTACGATAATGCCGTTCACTATCAGGATGAGAATGGCGTTTGGCAGGACATTGATAATACGCTTGCCGATTCATTAGCGGCAGATTCAGATGATGTCGCGGGTGTTGCTACAAGCAAAGGTAAGCACACTGTTAAATTTGCGAATAACAGCAATTCTTCCAAGCTCGTTGCAATCAGGCAGGATAAATATAAGATAAGTTTTAATCTTGTTGGTGCAAATAAGAGCAAGGCAGCGACGGTCACAAATCCGACCGAGCATGCAGAGGATGCAACAGAGCTTGAAAAAATAACTGTACTCAATAAAATGATATCAAGCGTTAAATACGCAGATATTCTCGATGGTGTTGACCTTGAATATGTTGTAAGCGGTAACGATGTAAAAGAGAATATTATTGTTAAAGAATGCGCTGATAAATATATTTATCAGTTTGATATGAAGCTGAATAAGCTTGTTGCTGAAATACAGGAAAACGGCAAAATTGCGCTTAAAGATGATAAAAGCGGAGAAGTGGTATATACGATAGACTCACCATATATGTTCGATGCTAAGGGTGAAAGGTCTACTGCTGTAACATATGTTCTTGAGGGGATAAAAAATAATGAGTACCGTATTACGGTAACGGCAGATGCTGAATGGATAAATACAGAAAGCAGAGCGTTTCCTGTTACAATAGACCCGCCCATAAATGCATCTTCTGATGTGCAAAACACATACGTGTCCGAAGACGAGTTTGATAGAAATTTAACCGGATATAATTTATACGATGTAGGATATGCGGATGGATACCGGTTATATACGTTTTGGAAGTCTGATTTTCTTCCTCAAATTCCCCAAGGAAGTGTTATACAAAAAGCGACACTCTCGTTTAGACAAGGTTCATATTACTCTGATGCAGCAGAATCTTATGTTGGATTGTATCAGGTTTCAGGTGATTGGAGTGAAAATAATATAACTTGGGAAAATATGCCTAATACAGAACCCGTCCGTCTTGATTATAGTGCGGTAAGTTCAAGTTCCAATAATACTGTAACTACTTGGGATATTACTAAAGCTGCAAAAGAATGGTATTATAGCGGTTCTAACTATGGCATAGCAGTTAAACCACTGTATGATGATGACACTGTAGATGATTTTGAAGTTGGCTTTTTTAGCAGATATGTAACCTCGTATGCTCCTACTTTTACGGTAACGTACCGTAGTATCGTTGGTATTGAGGATTATTACACATATCATACACAATCTATAGGAAGAGCAGGTATAGGCTATTTAAACGACTATACTTCAAATCTCACTCTCGCACATTCGGATTTGTCTTCAAATAGCGAAACTATTTCATTTTCTCTTAGCCACGTATATAATGATGTTTATGCAGGAGATCATTTCACAAGCTCATCGGGTATCAATACTTGCGATTTTTTTGCTATGAGTATGGGATACGGTTGGAAACTTAATGTTCAGGAAACGATTATTCAAAAAGTCATAGGCGGCGAAACTTTTTATATCTATAATGATGGAGATGGTACAGAACACTATTTTTCTTCTATAGGAGGGAAATATATAGATGAAGATGGCTTGGGCCTTACTCTAACAATTTCAGGAACTACGTATACAATAAAAGACAAGCAGGATAACAAAAAAATCTTTTCAAATGGAAAACTTACTCAAATCGTTGACAGTGATGGAAATAAGATTTTGATAAACTATGTTGGTTCAGAGTTAAAGAGCATTTCAAGACAAAATATTGGTAAAAATCCTGAAACGATAGCAACTCTTTCTTATGCTGCAAATAAATTAGATACGATTACTGATGCGTATGGGCGAGTTACCGAATTTGATTATGATAGCAATAATTGTTTGATAAGGATCACTTATCCTGATGAAAAAACTTCAGAATATACCTACAATGCAAATAATAATTACAGACTTACTTCTGCGACGGATAAAGAGGCAAACTATGGTGTTTCATATACAATGTCCTATGTCTACACACAGCAGAATTATGCTTGGAAGTATGTAAGAGATATCCGAGAATATTACTTAAGCGGTACAACCCCAAATTATGGTCAGGGAGTATACGTTGAAAATATTATTGGAAAGCAAGCAACATATACACCGTATAAATCCGGTACGACTTTGGAAGATATTTCTACAACCTATAGTTTCGATAACCATGGAAGAACTTTAACGGCATATAGCAGCGATATAGATGGTAATATATACGGTGCAAGCTCTGCTGATTATGTAGATAGCGATAATGTAAAGCAAAATAATCGCATAGATACTTCTGCGGTTGTTGGGGCTATTTCCCAAAACTGTATATTAAACGGTGGATTTGAAAACGGAACTTCTGCGACTGGATGGAGAACGTATAATTTAAGTGTTGGGAATTCTGTTACCTATGCTCACACGGGAACCAAGGCTTTAATTTCAAGTTCTACATCTAATCTTACAAGATATGCTTACCAAACCTTCAAAGCGAAAAACGCAGGTCAATATACAGCATCTGCATATGTAAATGTAAGTGAAACTGATTTTTCATACGGTGGATATATATATGTAAAAGTTACGGACACTTATGGTAATACTGTTGAAGGAACAAAAATCACAAATAATATGACAGATGCGCTCGATGACCCTTGGCAGCGTATTTATGTGACTTTTGATGCAGTAAAAGATAGAGATTATACTGTCTATATCTATATGACGGGAATCTCCGGCGGAATTGCTTACATAGACGACGTTCAGGTTGAAAGAAACGCAGGTCCTTCTACCGTGAACTTACTTGAAGGTGTAGAAACTTGGACATTTAGAAACGGTGCGATACAGTTCCCCCTCGAAATAACAGCTACAAATACTAAAGATGCGATTTGTTTGAGCACGGCGGGAGCTTTTGGTGTAAATGCAAACGCAAGCAAAACGGTACCTATTAAAAAAAGCGGAAATACAACTTTTATCGTTTATGCTTGGGCAGAGTTGAGGACCACTCAGAGCGCATCTTACAGAGAGATAAGCCTTACTGCGAAAGTTGTATATTCCGATGGAACAACAGAGCCGTTCGTAATGCAGTTTACCCCCGAGCTTTATGGAATTCAGCAATTTATGCAGATGGCGATCGTACCGACTTATACGAGCAAAACGATCAATGAAATTCAGCTTACGCTTGCTTACGAAAATCATCTTGGCTCGGCGTACATATACGATCTTGCTTTGGTGGAAGGCGTTGTAAATGATTATGAATATAATGCTGAAGGCAACGTTACTTCTTCCAAGCAAAGTAATGTAGATAAAGTCGAAACAAGGTACGATAGCAATAATAATGTAATAGAACAAAAACAAGGTAATTCTGTTTATACATATACGTATGGTGATAGTGAAAACGTTCACCGTGTTACGGGTGTTACAACCCCAAATACGTTTATGGATTTTGAATATGATGATTACGGCAACGTGGTGGGTATGACAATATCCGGCGGCAACCCGATTTCATACTATTCGCAGAATACGTATACATCCGATGGCAACTACCTCGCCTCGCAGACGGATATGAACCGCATAACTACATCGTATGGATATGATGACTATGATTTGATAAGCAAGATTACAAACGGCAAGGGCGTTGAAACTACATATACATATGATGTAAACAATGATAGGCAACTAAGCGCGGCTGTAAACAGCTTAATTAGAGTAAATTATGCTTATACAAATGCGGCGCTTTCCCAAATTACACGTAATGATGGACAGACATATAGCTTTACGTATAACAGCTTTGGAAGAACAACCGCGGTCAAGGTCGGCTCTATTACGCTTGTGACGTACACGTATGAAGCGTACAACGGCAATTTGCTTACGACAACGTACAATAACGGTGTGGTAATTTCCAACGAATATGATGAGCTTGACAGAATAATAGCTATCAAAATAAACGGTGTTACAAAATACAAATATTCCTACAACGGAAATGGCAATCTTTCCGAATTAAGGGATATTGACAATAATATCACCATATGCTATAATTATGACATCAACAATAGGCTCATATCCGTATGGCAAACGGACGGCGGCGACATAGCATATACGTATTATAAGTACGACGGCAAAAACCGCGTGAGCGAATATAACTGCGTAATGCAGACGTGGGGTCCGGAGTTCAGCCACAACTATACCTATACATACGGAAGCCAAGATGATAAGCTTGAAGAGATATACGTAAACGATAACGATAGTATAACCTACACCTACGACAGCGTAGACCGCCTTGCAAGCAAGTCTGTGAGCGCTACGGGCATAAATTTGCAGCAGTTGTACTACTACAACGACGGCGAATATATGACGAACCAAATTTCCGATTTGTACGTGAAGCTGAACAACGTAACGTCCAAAATGTTTGGTTATACATACGACGCTATCGGCAATATAACGCAGATTACGGTTGGCAACTCTACAGAATCTGCATATGAATATGACGCACAAGGGCAGTTAAAAAGCGAAACTATTGCAAGCCAAAATTTGAAGTATGTGTATACGTACGACAATTACGGCAATATACAGACTGTTACGAAGAAAAATCTTTCTACGGATGCCGAGATTGATACGTATAACTATACATACGGCAACAGTCAGTGGAAAGATAGACTTACTGCTTTTGAGGGAAAAACTTTTGTTTATGATAACATAGGCAACCCCACAACGTATTACAACGGCGGAACAGATGCCGATGAATACACTTTCACTTGGCAGAAAGGCAGAGAGCTTGCTTCTGCGCAGAAAAACGGCGTTACCACCACATACACCTACGGTGCAGACGGTTTGCGTATTGCTAAATCATCGGGGTATGAATTTTTCTATTCGGATGGCAGACTTGTGCGCCAGCTGTGGGCAGACGGCGAAGTGCTCGATTTCCTCTATGATGAAAGCGGCACACCGTATGCAATGCAGTATTACGACACGATGTACTACTATGTAAAGAATCTGCAAGGCGATGTAGTTGCAATAGCAGATGCAAATGGTACGATTGTTGTTAATTACGCATACGATGCTTGGGGTAACATTCTTTCTATAACAGATGGTTCCGGCAACGATATTTCAAACAATACTTGGCATATTGGCAACTTGAACCCGATTAGGTACAGAAGCTACTACTATGACACAGAAACAGGCTTCTACTATTTGCAGACCAGATACTACGACCCTGCGATAAGAAGATTTATAAATGCAGACGGGTATATAAACGCAAATGGCGATATCCTTGGCTTCAATATGTACGCATATTGCGGCAATAATCCTGTTAATTATGTGGATTATGGTGGAAACGAACCTACTACAATTCTGCTTGCGCTATATCAGGCGGTTGTTGCGTCTATATTGCTCATTGTATTATACAGTATAGTAACTTCTCCTGGTTTTCAAGATGCTTGGACTGATTTAGGTACAGGCATATCTAATGTATGCACTGAAATATTAGATGCGGCTTCGGTTGCGGTGGAATATGTGACTGATGCTGTAAAAGAACATACTGACACTTCTAAAACAGAAGAAGTAAGAGGGCATTGTATTTACACTCTTACGGACTCGGATGGTAAAGTAGTGTATGTTGGTCGTACAGTCAATCCTGATGCGAGGGCTGCAGTTCATGCGCTTAACCCATATAGAGATAATACAACGATGACGGTTGTTGCATCGGGTCTTTCATATCGGGAAGCAAGGATAGCGGAACAAGCAATGATGGCTTATCATCACACGCTAAATACACAAAATAAAACCAACAATCAGATTAATGGCGTTTCTCCAGCGAAGTGGGATATATATGATCAATATGCACGAAGCGCATTGGAGTATGGTTGGAATCAAATAACAAATGAATTATTGGCTTGGATAGGTAGTTAAAATGGGGGGACAATTATAATGTTAGAGATTGACTCCGGAATATATGACAACGATATTGGGGCTGAAGTTAGGTTACAGTTTGGATATTTTATACGAAGAGGCAAATCGGCAGAGCAAATCAGGAATACACTTTTTAACTGTTTAATTAATAAAGAATTTCCGTTCCATAGATTGGATGACGATGTATATAATGAGATGTTTTTTTGGATGTCTTTGGCGGATACTCAATGGAATTGGGGGGTTCTTTTGCCCGATGTAAAGGAACACGCTCTAATTGCTATTGAAAAAGTAATTTCTATAGAAACCGCAAAAGAAGAAAAAAATACATTTGTTAAAAGGCGAATAAGACACTTAACATCGTTAAAAGAAAAACTTTTATCACCGCAACCAATTAAAGAAATAAAACAAATAAAGGAGCCTAACACCAGGTTATATAAATGTCAATGGGAAATAGGCGATGTTTTTGCGTATAAACTTGAAAGTGATTTAGCAAAAGAAAAAGGCCTCTATGGAAAATATTTTTTATTTCAAAAAGTTGATGAATCAAATTGGTATCCTGGGCATATTATTCCTGTTGTGTATATGAAAATTACTGAAAATGAAACTTTACCAATTAATTCAGAAGAATACAATAGTTTGGAATATGTTCAAACAAGTTTTTCAAGATATGAGGAACGTTTTTGCCCAATAGATATGACTAGACCTGAAGAAGACATCGCTGAAAAATCAAAATTTAATTACGAAGTTGATGAATGTGGATTTTTACCTCAGTTTAGGCTTAAGCTTATAAATACATCCAAAAGAATAATCCCGTCAAAATTGATTTATTTGGGTAATTTTACCAATATTGTTCCTCCTCCAAAAGAATTTATTCCTCATGATAAAATAAATATTTTTGCGGCTACATGGAAACGAATGGAATCGATTATGATAGAGAGATATTGTTCATATAATTGCGGAGAAAGTGAAGCTTATGCTGGACGTGGCAAGCGATAATTAGGTTGTTACTCTAACAATAAAACAGTTGGAGATTAACTTCTCCAACTGTTACACCGCAGCTCCTATACTTTCACTTGGCAGAATGGCAGAGAACTTGCAAGTTCCACTAAAAACGGCTATACAACCACATATGCCTATGGTGCAGACGGTTTGCGTATTTCTAAATCATCGGGATATGAATTTTTCTATTCAGATGGCAGACTTGTGCGCCAGCTGTGGGCAGACGGCGAAGTGCTCGATTTCCTTTATGATGAAAGCGGCACACCGTATGCGATGCAGTATTACGACACGATGTACTATTACGTGAAAAATCTGCAAGGCGACGTGGTTGCGATAGCAGATGCGAACGGCAACATTGTTGTTAATTACGCATACGATGCTTGGGGTAACATTCTTTCTATAACAGATGGTTCCGGCAACGATATTTCAAACAATACTTGGCAT
>JAFTLM010000178.1 GCA_017455945.1 Clostridia bacterium
GGCGCAAACGGCGTCGGGTGGCTTTTATACGATTACGGCAACAGGAAATCACTCCATTTCCGTGAACTATACGTCTACCACATCTACATCTTCTGCAACGATGTCCTATGCATCGAGTACAACCACAAACTCGCTTTCGAGGTCGGCTTGGACAGTTACTTGCAATATTGCTATTGCGGTTTCGGAATGTGCGGCAGGAACAACCATTGCGACAATTCCTTACCAATACAGACCCGCAAGCGCAAAAACAGTTACTTGCACTTGGTTAACCCAAACTACAAACGGAAATACCACCACAAATACGGCAACCATTACCATTAATACCAACGGCACGATAACCTCAAGCCTTGAATCAACGGGTTCGGGTTCTGCAAGCGGTGGCGGTAAGTGGGGTTCGTACTCTACGACGTGGTCTACGGCTATGACGATTTCGACAACATGGAGCGTGAAATGATGAAAAGGATAGTTCTTATAAGCGGAGGGTTGGATAGCACAGCCCTCCTTTATAAATCCCGCAAAGACCTCGGCGCAGATGCCGTTGTAGCGCTCTTTTTCAATTACGGGCAAAAAAGCTACAAACAGGAAATCCGTGCCGTAGCGCAACTGACGGGCGGAATCGAAGTGGTGGTAAAGGACATCAAGGACTTGTTTTCTGAAAGTCGCAGTTCGCTCATAGATGAAACCCTGCCCATAACAAAAATGGTAAAAGGCTTTGACGGCTACGAATTTGTAAGCGAGGGTACGGAGGTAGAGTTCCGCAACGGAGTCTTTATTTCGTGCGCCATCTCGCTTGCAATGCAACTGTTCCCGACGGAGAGCGTAGAAATTGCCTATGGCGCAACGAAGATGCGAGAGCCGTACATTGATTGCACAAACGAGTTTGTCAGCAAATTTGACGGCTTGTCAAGCCTCATAAGCGGTGGTCGCATCCGTGTTGTTGCACCCTTCCTTGAAAAAGGCAAGGATGAGGTGTGGGAAATAGCCAAGGAATGCGGTGTTCCTATCTTCGCAACGTGGTCTTGCTACGATGGTGGGGATAGTCCGTGCGGGCGGTGTCCTGCGTGCTTGGACAGAAAGATATTGGAGGCAAGAGATGCTAATCACAACTGAACATTTTAAGAAAATATACAGAGAAAACAAGGTGAGCGTAACCTGCCTTGTTTTGATAATTAACAACGAATGCAACGCAAATTGTAAAGTTTGCTTGGCAAAACAGATATTTAAGAGCAGTCTTTGCAAGGAAATCTGCGAAGGATACACCGCAAAGTGCGTGAGGTGTTGCGACCACACGGCATCTGACGAAGAGTTCTATGCAAGGCTCGAAGATATCCTTTCCACGATAAATAGCCCTATCGTGGATATTATCATAACGGGCGGTGAGCCGACCTTGTCAAATAGGTTTATTCCCACCTTGGAAATACTCGATAAATATTCCTTCCCGACCAAAGAAATTGAGCTGGAAACTAATGGCGCAGGGCTTGGGGATAAAGAGATAGCCAAGGCGCTTATAAAGCACAAAGTTCAAATCCATTTGAGCCGATACGGCAAGAGCGATGATGAGAACCAAGCGGAGTTTGGCTTTACCTCCCACGCAACGACCAACGCCGATATTGAAAGGTACGCAAAGACCTATGGTGACCTTTTTGGGGTCAGCACAGTTCTTCTTGCAAACCATATCGAATCGGCAGAGGCAATGCTCGATATGATGGATGCGTTTTCGGAAATGGGGGTCAAGCACCACGCATTTTTAGAGGTGATGGCGGATACCACGCTCCGTAGAGCAAACAAGGAAATTCTCAATTATTACGATAAATTTCGTGTTCCTATCGAGGCTCTTTCACGGAATTTGGAATTGCTCGGTGTAAAGAAAATAGCGGACGAAGGCAATGAGTCCTATCGTTTTATTACGCATGAGTACAAAGGCAGAGTGTTTACGATGACCTCTTCCGACCTATCCAAGCAACATAGGCAGGAAACGAATAACGGTTTTTCGAGGTTTCTCATAATGCCGTCAGGGGAGATTGTTGTCAATGGAATCGAGAAAAGGTGAAACTCTAATAGCAATATTTGTCGCAATACTTGTTGTATCAAACGTATTAAGCGCAAAGCTCATCACCATAGGCCCCATAATCGTCCCCGGCGGTATCGTCTGCTATGCGATTACATTCCTTATCAGTGATGTGATAAATGAGCGTTACGGCAAAGAATACGCAACCCGTGCGATGAAAATAGGGCTTGTGGCGCAACTCATCTGTTCGGCATTGATAGCCTTGACAGTAGCGTTGCCGGGGGCGGACAATTCGCTCACCTCGGCTTTTAACGCAGTGATGGGCACAACGCCGTGGTTTGTTATCGCAAGCCTTGTAAGTTTTGTCTTTGCACAAACGGCGGACATTGCTATTTTCCATGGTATCCGAAAATGGCTGACGAGCAAGGGGCGCAAGTGCAAGTGGGTGTGGAATAACCTATCCACTATAGCAAGTCAAATAATCGACACGGGTATATACGTAACCATAGCATTCGGCATAGGACAGGGCTATTTCTTTTCTGCCGATATGCGATGGCTACTATTACAGATGGCAGTTAGTCAAATCATAGTAAAGGTGGTACTCGCAATAGCGGATACGCCTTTATTTTATGCCTTGACAAGGAGGTGAAGTATGCGAAAGAAACGCTATAAAATTACGCAAGGTGAGGCATTCAGTATCGCATTTTTCCACGTAGGCTTGCCCGTTATCGAAGGCGAAAAATATGAGATAACGGAAAAGGATGTGTTGACGTTCACTATCAAGCGTAAGAACCGAAAACCCGTCCTTACAAAAACTTTCCCCGGTGAGATAGACAAGGAGGACATCGACAATTTCTTTGTGCATCTCACCGCGGAGGATACCGCAGCGCTGCCGTGTCTTTGCTATCGTATGCAACTTACGATAAACCTTGAGGGGCTTGGAGATGAGGTGTATACGCTTGTAAATAAAGAATTGGAGGTAGTGGCGAAATGAGTGAATGCAAAAGCGGTTGTGGCGAATGCGTCCACGTCGAGCCGTTTAGAACGATTACCAAAACCTATCAGGGTGTGGCAAACGCTGCAACGGAAACGCTCGTGGACAATAAGGCGCGCACCATAGAGGTTAAACTTAAACCTCAACAGTATCAAAGCAAATATGCTTTTCCCAACAGAGGTGACCCGTCGATTATTTATATTGACGTCAAGGACAACTTCTCATATCGTTGGGACGAAACCACAGGTCAATATGTCTGTATCGGAACAGACTATAGACAAATAAAAATCATTAATGGAGGGTCAGCAAAATGACAACTGAAAGAATCTTGGATAGTAGAATCCAAATCCGAAACGACACGGCGGCTAACTGGAAGGCTGCCAACCCCGTCCTTCTTAAGGGCGAGCTTGGTATCGAGATTGATACCAGAAAGATGAAAATCGGTGACGGCATCAGCGCATACACCGCGCTCAAGTACGTGAGCGAGGACATCGTTGTGGGCAACACCAGTCCTACCGATGCCGACACCAACTACGACGTCGGTGAGCTTTGGATTAACCAGAGTGAGAAGACCGCACACGTACTTATTGCCACCTCGGATACTTCGGCGGTATGGAAAAGACTTGTCACCGCAGAGGAAATTGTGGTAGTGGCGGAGTCTATCGTGGCGCAGAAGCTCAAGACCGCAAGAGCCATTTCCCTTGCAGGGGATGTAACGGGTGTTACGACCTTTGATGGTTCTGCCGATGCGACTATTACCGCTATTTTGGTAAATACAGGCGCAACCGCAGGTACTTATACCAAGGTGACCGTAAACGAAAAGGGCCTTATCACAAAGACCGAACTTCTTACTCCCGATGACATCCCCGCACTCACGCTTGCAAAGATTACCGATGCAGGCACGGCGGCAGCAAGAAATGTCGGTGAGGAGGTTGGTAACCTTGTAGAGGTAGGCGCAAATGGTAAGATTTCCGATGCCGTTCTTCCGCCTCTTGCAATTACCGACACTCACGCCGTAGCGGATGAGGCTGAAATGCTTGCTCTCGATGCACAGCGTGGTGATATTGCCATCCGTGCGGACGAGAACAAGTCCTACATCCTCAAGCAGACTCCCGCAACTGACCGCACCAACTGGCTTGAACTCAAATCCCCGGATTGTAAGGTTCATTCGGTAAACGGCAAGGTCGGTGATGTGGTGCTTTCCACTACGGACGTTAGTGAGGGTGAAAACATTTACTACACCGAGGCGAGAGATACCGCGAACTTTGAGGCAAATTTCGTAAAGAAAACCTCGAAGGAACTCTCTGACGGCGCAACTGTTCTGCACGAAACCGATACTTACGTTATCAACGGCGGCAACGCTTAAGGGAGGTAAGCTATGGCGGAGAGAACGATTAATTCCAAAGTGCAACAGAGGAACGATACCGCTGCGAATTGGCTCCTTGTGAATCCCGTTCTGCTCCGTGGTGAACTCGGCATCGAACTTGACACGGGTAAAATGAAGATTGGCAATGGTAGTTCTACTTGGGCTACCTTGCCATATCTGGGCGTTGGTATTACGCAGGCGGACGTTTTGAACTTTGCCTATCCCGTGGGTTCGATTAAAATTACGACCACGGCAGACAATCCCGGCGATACCATTGGTGGTATTTGGGAGAGATGGGGCAACGGCAGATTTCCTCTTGCAGTAGACGAAAACAACGCAGATTTTGCATCAGCCGAGGTAACGGGCGGTGAAAAGGAACACACCCTTACAGTGGCAGAATTGCCGAGCCATACACACGATGTGACTATTCCCGTGGATGCGGAAGATACATCGACATTTCAGTTCGGAACTTCAAGCAATGGCGGTATCAAGCAGGATGGTGACCAAACTATCACGTCCACAGCGACAGGCAGTGATACGGCGCACAAC
>JAFTLM010000014.1 GCA_017455945.1 Clostridia bacterium
TCTTGAGCGCAAAGTCGCCGAAGAGGTAGGCTTCTTCAATCTCGGTGTCGATGTTAAGACAGTTTCTGAAGGATTCCGAAACGTTGGAGAAGAGAACGTCGTAAACGTGTTGGCTCTGGTAATAGTGAATCGTGTAGCAGATCTCGTTTTTGCCCTGCTTTACAAGATTTGTGATGTCCGCCATAAGGAAGCGGGAATCGAGATATTTGCTGGCTTCAAGCTTGACGTCTTTGCCGTTTACCTTAACGAATTTATAATTCAGAGGCTCGCAAACGAAGCTCAGGCTTTCGGGAAGTTCGTCGGCAACGAAGCTGTGCTTGATATAAAGGTCGCCCTCGTAGCGTGCGCGGAGAAGCTGATCTTTAAGCTGCATTACGGGAATGTTTTCGGTGAAGTTCACTCCGTCAAAGGAATAATCCACCAGGTCAAGATTCATTGAGTTTACAGGCTTCTTTGCAAGTCTGAAGTTTCCGCCAAGCTTAAATGTCTCGGCAAATCCCATGTGCTCGGATATGGGAGCGGCAATAATCTCGTCGCTTTCAATAAGCACGAAGGATTCCGAATCGTCAAGGTTTACAATTGCCTTGAAGTCATTGCCTGCACACTCTCCGCAAAGCTTTGCGGGCGCAAGCGAAAGAATGTCGGTCTTGACAAGGTTCTTACAGCCCTTGACGGTTATTTCCACGTTTTCAAATTTGTTTTTGGTGTAGTTGGTAACGAAAATTATTCTTCCGTTTTCGGTCTTTCTCGTCTGGATTCTGACAGAGGGAATATTTGCTCCGTCCTTGGAGATAATAACCTCCTGCTCACCCTTGAGTTCTTCAAAGCTTATGTTGGGCTTGAGCCAGGAGAGGTCTGCCTCACGTGCGTCTATGCGAGAGGGAACGTCGCCGTCGCAGTAAACCTTACCGCCGTTTTTGACGAACTCTTCAAGAAGCTTCACCGTGTTTGCCGAAAGGGTTTCCATTTTGGGAATAACCACCTTGCTGTAGGAGCAAAGACCGACCTTGATTGTCGCACCCTCAACGCTTGCCATATCCTCCATCATGGTTTCGTCACCGTAGTGGTAGGCTATCTGGTTGCCCGAGAGCTTGTTTGAAAGCTTTCTGAATTCAATTTCAATGTTTTCAATGGATTTGCCGGCAAGCTCTCGCTGATAGTACATATACGCCTGACGCATGGGATGGATAACAAGAGTGTCGGCGTGCTCGTTTCCGAGCGAAAGCATATAGCCAAGGTGATTGTAGTAAAGGTTGAAGTCCTTGAGGTGCTTCTGCCAGGGGAGATATTCCGAGTAGTGAAGGGGGTAGTCGCGTTTTCTCTGACCTCTTATGGAGTATGGATAGAGGTGGTGGCAGAGCATATTGATGCCTCCCGAGAACTGGTAGTCGGCAATGTTTTTGAGCTCTGCGGGCGAAACGTCCCAACCGCACATAGCGAATGTCTCGGTAATAGCCTTGTCACGGCCTGTCTGAGCACAGACAGAGCCTATTTGCTTTGTGAGAATATCCGACTTGTTTGTTCTTCTTCCAAGCCAGTCGATTCCCGGGATATGCTCATAGCGGTAGAAGGGCATTGCACCGCCGCAACAGTTCATTTGCCCCGCAAGAGTTTCTTCTGCAATGGTATGACCCGTAAGCCGGCAACCGTTTTCCTCGCACCAATCGTATATTTGCTTTATAAAGCTGTCGGTGTAGAGAATGTGTAACAGCTTGAAATAGTCGTATCTGAATTCGCGATAGCCCTCGCAATTGACGAAGAGCTTAACAAGTCCGTCCATAACGTCGTATCCGTAAGCGTTCTTAAATTCTTCCGGAATGACCGAGGACCAAGGAAGCCCATATCTGAAATATTGGGGTTCGTCGGTAAAGAATCCGGGCATTATTGTGCCGAAATCTTCTTTGGCAACACGTTTTTTGTAGTCCTCGTGCGTGCAGTCTATAAATTCTCTGATAACCCGCTTGTTGAGAACGTCCACGTACGAAAGGTCGTGGAATACTGTGATAACGTGGTATTCATTAACACCTTCAACAGCTTCGTAGACTCTTTTGCACTTTCCGTCGATAATAGCGTAAACCGCGAAATATTCTCCTTCGGGAAATTTGTCGCTTACTGTGCGCCTGATTCCGGTAGCGTGATTTTCGGGGTTCTTAAGCACTTTTTCACCGCCAAAGCCCGATGGCCAGCCGTTTTCATCGTAAGACCACGCCTCCATACCGAGTTTTCTTGCCTCGTCAACGCAGACGTCTATGGCGTGATACCATTCGTCCGACAGGTACTCTGTTTCAAGTCCCATTCTTGCGTGCATAAAGAAACCCTTCATGCCGAGGTCGTACATATTGTTTATCTGCTTGCGAAGCTCCTCGTCCTCAAGTCTGTCGTTCCAGCTCCAAAAGGGAATAGCTCCGTGAGAGAGAGAATTTTTTGATACGTCGTAAATAAGCTTTTTAAACATTTAGCACCTCCGAATTTATAAAAAATTGATGATAAGTCCCGTGATATAGGCAGCCGCACTTGCACCCAGAGCAACGATGATGAGCGAGCGGTTAAGGAATGCCAGCAGACAGGCTACCGCAAGCCCTGCGCTTGCCGTCAGCACGCTTCCCGTGGACGAAAAGACGCCCGGTATGACCATTGCGCTGAGCACCGCGTATGGCATATAGTGAAGCATACTTTGAATGAAGCGGTTTTTGATGTTTTTTCTGAACAGTACGAAGGGGGTTACCCTTATCAGATACGTAACGCCCGCCATAACCAGAATGTATGTGCAGATTTCAAGAGTTATTTTCATTGGTTATCCTCCGTTTCTTTAACCGGGAAGAGGATAGCCGCCACCGCAGCCGCCGATACAGCCGCAATTATAATCGCATATTCCGATGGAATGAGAGACAATAGCGGAACGTAGGCAAGCGACAGGCTGATCGCGATAGCAATAAGCGAAGCGACAAGCACTCCTTTTTCACGCTTTGCGGGCGGCAGAACTATTGCCACAAACATTCCGTAAATGGCTATTCCAAGCGCGTCTATCACCGATTCGGGAAGAATCTCGCCCGCCACCGCACCCAAAAGTGTGCCGAAGGTCCAGCCTAAAAAGGGCAGAAGGATAAGTCCGTATATGTAGACGGGCTTCAGCCGTCCCTCCTGAGAGACCGCCACTCCGAAGTTTTCGTCGGTGACACCGAAAGCGGTTATCAAACGGTGGGGCATAGTAAAGCTTTTGTCAAGCTTTTGCGAGAGCGATATGCTCATCAGGAAATATCTTATGTTAATTGTAAGCTGTGCCAACGCCAGACCTACCAAAGAACCGCAGCTTGCGATTACAGGAACCCCCGCAAGCTGTCCTGCCGAGGTGAGATTGGTGAGCGATATGAGCACCGCTACAAGGGGTGAAAGCCCCGCTTTGACTGCCGTTATTCCGAAAGCGAAGGATACTGAAAGATATCCCAGTGCTGTGGGTATACCGTCTTTCAGTCCCTTCCGAAATAAAGTTTTGTTTTCCGTATTCATTAAGAGACCTCTTTTCATAATCAAAGATATTTTACTACATATTGCCGCAAAATGCAAGGAGTTTTGGCAAAAAAGAGAAAAAATGTTATAAACATCTTAATAAATGTTGACTTTTTTGGGTGTCGGGTGTAAAATGTAGAGAACGGAGGTGTTTATATGATTTGTTTATACAGCCATAATATTTGGGGGAATATGCCCAAAGAGGCGAGAATAGCCAACCGAAATGACTTGATAAGAGATATAATTTTCGAGCTTGAACCCGATTTTTGCAATTTTCAGGAGTGCAATCCCAAAACCAGCCGAGCGGTTGACAACGCCATACAAAAGATAATTTCCGAAAAATACGCCGAGAGTAACGCCGAGCACGCCGGCGAGAATTATACTCCGGTGTTCTATCTCAAAGAGCGATTCCGCGAGCTTGACGGCGGTTTTATTCTTTTTGATGGACTTAACGACGCCAATTCAAAATCAATAACCTGGGGGCTTTTTGAGGATAAAAAAGACGGCAAGAAACTTGCCGTGGTGAGTACACATTTTTGGTGGCAGTTCCGCGGGGATATTGACAACGACCAGCGAGTTGCCAACGCAGTTCAGCTTAAGGATGTGTGCGATAAGATAGCAGAAAAGTACGGCGATATTCCGATTATCGTTTCGGGGGATCTCAACAGCGGCGAAAACGCTCCGCAAAGTACTTCGGGGTATGACAGCATGATAGCAAACGGTTTTACGGATGTTCGATACACCGCCAAATGCACCACCGATACGCACACACTCCACGAGTATCCGATACTTACCGAAGCGGAAATATACATTCCGGGTAACAAGCCATTCAGAACTATTGACTACGTATTTGCTTATGGTCAAAAGCCTATTGTTACCGAGTTTTCTGTGCTTGCGGACGACCGTGCACGTACCACGTCCGACCATTGCCCGTTGGTGGCGAAATTTGATATTTAAATAGTTCGGTAAATTATAGTTTAGCGGCGAGGGATGTGTTCGCACTCGCCAAGTCCAGAAAGTTTTTTTGCGGAGCTTTTTTGCAAAAAAGCGACCTCTTGTGCCCGCAGGCACTCGGCGTTTCTTTTGGGAGCTTTTCTTTGCGCCTTTGTGTCAAAGAAAAGCGGAGTTCCGAATTATGCCTTACAAAACCGCTGTAGATCTACAGAAATAAAGCTATCCA
>JAFTLM010000179.1 GCA_017455945.1 Clostridia bacterium
AAAAGAAAAAGTTCGCAAAAAGAAAAACGCCGTTTGGGGAGTTTCGCTCACTGCGGTGAGCGACAAGGCTTGTGCAGCCTTGACTCGCACCCACTGGCGTGGGGGCTCTTATGGGTGCGGTGCGAACACACCCCTCGCCGAAAAACTATAATTTATCTTTCTCACAAAAAGAAAATCGACGGTGTAAAACCGTCGATTTTCGTACTGAGTTGAAATCTTTCAAAATGTATTCCGTCAAAAGGCTTACATATGTCCGCCTTCTATTTCGGTGGCGTTCTTGCCGTGAAGAATTACAGTTTTGTCCTCGGGAACGTATTCGTCGGGAAAGTGAATCATCACGTCGTCCTTTTCAAGATTGTTCTGAAGAGTTCCGATAGTAACGTCAGCCGCAGCAGTCTGCTCCTTTATCGCAAGGCAAGCCGCGTGTGCCGCCGCCTGACCTGTAAGGATTGCCGGAGGAATAACGCGGAGCATATCCCACGCGTGTCCCGTACCGTCAGCACTTCTGCCCGCGGTAAGCATATTGGGATAGTCTCGGCGAGTGAGGGTACGAAGGGGAACCTCCCAAAGATGATCCTTGTGCTCAAAGTCGTTTATTGCACAAACCGAGTCGTCAAAATGCTTGTATGCGTCGGCGATTTTAAGCGAGTAATCTCCCTTGATGTGGCAGGTGGTTCTGAACTGTGGCATCATAGGCAGATGGGTTATCTCGCGAGTCTTTCTGTTTTCTTCTTTGAGCTTGCTGAGCATAAGCTTCTGGTTGGTTACAAGATAGTCGGTTACTTCTTCCACGGTAAGTCCCGACCACTTTGGAACGTCATCGGGCTGTTTGTCTCCCCAAAGGTTGATATTTCCGCCCGAAATGCCGGTAAACGCCATTCTTATGTCGCCCGTGTCAATAGCCTTCTGACAGCTTGAAAGCGATATCATCTTGCCCGCGTAGGTGAAGAAGTTTTCTCCCGCAACCGTGGGAACACCGCCGCGGCGAAGCACGTCGCAGTCACCTGTGGTGTCTATGAGCATCTTGCAGCCGTAATATTCGGTTCCCGACTTGCTTTCGGTGAGAACGCCCTTGCAGATATTGTCCTCCATAATGGGGTCGCAGGCGATACAATCATAAAGCAGGTCAACGCCCGTAGACGTAACCTCGTCCATAAGCTGAAGCGCGAAAATGTATGGTGAATATCTCTGTATGTATCTTACCTCGGTATACTCCTTGGGCTCGCCGTTTTTCCATTCTTCGGGTATGGCGTCGTAGCCAAGCTTTGCCGAAAGTCTTGCCCATTTTTCGCAAAGACCGAAGATTATCTGCTTTCCGCGACCGTTGCACATGGGAACGAAAAGGTTGATAAGTCCGAGAGTGCCAAGACCGCCGAGAATATTGGATTTTTCAAGCAAAAGGGTGGAAAACCCCTCTTTAGCCGCCGTTACCGCCGCCGCAACGCCCGCAACTCCGCCGCCGCAAACGACAACGTCGTATTTCTTTTTCATTGTTAGCTTTTTGCCTAATGTCGCAATGCTCATCACTGTTCCTCCGATTTCGTAAACTTTTTTACAGCATATATTATAAACCAATTTGAATAATTTGTCAACACAATAAATAAAACTTGACAAAAGAAACACATTGAATTATAATTGAATTATAATAGATACAAGTACGTGTAGTGGGGAAAACTATATGAGAAACGAAAATTTTTTTGAGAAAAGGATTGTATCCGAACAGATTTTTGAAGGGAAAGTGCTGGACGTGCGTAAGGACAGTATAATTCTGCCCGACGGAAAGCCGGCATACAGGGAATACTGTAAGCACATCGGCGCGGTCTGCGTGCTGCCGCTTACCAATGATAACGAGGTGGTTTTTGTAAGGCAGTACAGATACGCCCACAGCCGTGTGATGCTGGAAATTCCCGCAGGAAAGCTTGACAGCAACAGTGAGGATTTTATTCAGGCAACACTCCGCGAGCTCAGGGAGGAAACCGGCATAAGCTGTGAGAAGCTTGAGTTTATAGGCGATATAATTCCGTCGCCAGCCATTCTTACCGAGGTCATCCATATGTATCTTGCAAGAGGACTGAGCTTTGGTGAGACCGATTTTGACGAGGATGAATTTATAGAGATTGTGAAAATTCCTCTGGAAAAGGCGGTTGATATGGTTATGAACGGCGAGATTCGCGACGCCAAAACCCAGGCGGCGGTTTTGAAAACTTACTTTTTGATGAGCAAGGAGAATAAAGATGAAGCTTAATTACAAAAGAACGCTGCTTGTGGGCTTTGCTTTCTTTTTGATATGTGCTTTCTGGCAGGCTTACGATACTCTCGTACCGAAAATATTGACCGACAAGTTCGTGCTTTCGCAAAGCGTTTCGGGTGCCGTGATGGCGATAGACAATCTGTTGGCGGTGTTTTTGCTCCCGTGGTTCGGGGCAATTTCCGACCGTTCGGGTTTCAAAAGCGGCAAAAGAAAGCCTTTTGTGCTTGTGGGAACCTTGATAGCCTGTGTTGCAGTTCTTGCTTTGTCGTTTGCCGATAATGCCCAGCTGAAAAACATTTCAGCCGTCAGCGATGACAGCAGAAGTGCTCTTGAGGTTTTGTATGACGCGGAACCGTCGCTTAAGATAAAAAACTCCGATTCTGCCGAAGAACTTCCTCTTAAGCAAGCTATTGGACGCGAGGCGTTTGTAAGTATATTTGACCTTAAAGACACGGACAGCGAGAAATATAATCAAATGTATACCGATTACGTTATGCCCGCAAGGCAGGCGTATGCGGCAAACAGTACGCGTGGAAATCCCGTTCCGTTTGTTTGCTTCGGAGGAATACTGATGATTTTGCTGGTGTCAATGGGCACCTTCCGTTCTCCCGCGGTGGCACTGATGCCCGACGTTACCGCAAAGCCTTTGCGTTCAAAGGCAAATGCCGTAATAAATCTCATGGGAGCCGTCGGAGGCATTCTTGTACTTGTGTTGGGAATCCTTTTCGGTACGGGAAAAATAGAAAACTCGCTGATGAGCTACGGCGGATTTTTTGTTGCCGTGGTGGGAATAATGCTGGCGGCACTTTTGGTGTTTATGCTTTTTGTCAAGGAGCCCGAATGGTCGGCGGAAGCGGCGGCATTAAATCTTAAATCTGACGGTGAAGTCACCGGAAACGGTGACAGAAAACTCACCAAAGGCGAAAAAATTTCGCTTGTGCTTATTCTCGCTTCGGTAGTTCTTTGGTTTATGGGCTATAACGCCGTTATCAGCAAGTATTCG
This sequence comes from Clostridia bacterium, assembly GCA_017455945.1. Taxonomy (GTDB): domain Bacteria; phylum Bacillota; class Clostridia; order Oscillospirales; family CAG-272; genus RGIG8775. The sequence goes on from JAFTLM010000179.1 coordinate 3,255, forward strand.
GTGTATGCGGGGAACGTGTTGGGGCTTGACTATAACCTTACGCTTACCGTAGCCCAGGGTGCGGCGATAATATCCTATATTCCCATAGGTATGATAGCTTCAAAGGTGGGAAGGAAAAAGTCGATAATCGCAGGGGTGGTAATGCTTGGAACGGCGTTTACCGTGGCTTCGTTTATGCGTTCGGGAAGCTCGCTGTGGATGATGAACGCGATATTTGTGATTGCGGGAATCGGCTGGGCGACCATAAGCGTAAACAGCTATCCTATGGTGGTTGAGCTGTCAAAGGGCTCCAACGTGGGCAAATATACGGGATATTATTATACCGCATCTATGGCGGCACAGATGATAACCCCGGTTTTGAGCGGCTTTTTCCTTGACATAAAGCTTACCACGCTTTTCCCGTATGCGGCAATATTTACCTTCCTGGCTTTCGTGACAATGCTTTTTGTAAAGCACGGAGACAATAAGCCCGAGGCGAAAATGAATATCGAGGCTTTTGGTGCGGAGGATTGAGATGGCTATAATTTTTCTTGTGATTGTTATAATCGTTATGGGCTATGCCTGGCTTATAATGCCTCGTACAACTATGCGTCCCGATATGAATAATATTCTTACCGATTACGCGCACAGAGGACTTTTTTCCAATGACGAAGGCGTTCCCGAAAATTCGCTTGCGGCATTCAAATACGCTGTGTTGGGCAACTTCGGAATAGAGCTTGACGTGCAGCTTACTGCCGACGGCGAGGTGGTGGTTTTTCACGATTATAACCTTAAAAGAATGTGCGGTGAGGATGTAAAGCTTTCTTCGCTTACGCTTGCGGAGCTCCGCAAATATAAACTGCTTGATACCAAATACGGGATACCGACACTCAAAGAGGTCCTGGCGTTGGTGGACGGCAGAGTGCCGTTGTTGGTGGAGCTGAAGGGCGAAAGCGGAGATACCTCGGTCTGTTCGGCAACTGCCGATATACTCGACGGATACGGCGGTGCGTATTCTGTGGAGTCGTTTAATCCGCTCTTGCTCAGGTGGTTCAAGAAAAACCGACAGGATGTGGCAAGAGGTCAGCTTATGACAAATCTGGTAAAGTCAAAATTTGCGGGGAATATATTGAGAAATCTTGCTTTGTCAGCCCTGCTCACCAATTTTTTGTCCAGACCTGATTTTATAGCGGTGGACCGGAAATGCCTTAAGGACTTGTCGGTGAAAATATGCAGCGGAATTTTCGGAACAACGATTTTCGTGTGGACGGTAGTCAAAAAAGAGCACTTTGACATCAACCGCGAAAACGGCGATTTTTCGATTTTTGAAGGCTTTAATCCACTTGATTAGTGTTATAAAAATTCCTTGACAAACCTGTTTGTTTGTGTTACAATACCATTGAAGTAAAAACGGAGGAGATTTTATGAAACTTGTAATTTGCGGAGATATGTCGATAACCGAAGGTTCTTACAAATCTTTTGATGAAATAGATCCCAAAACCGCCTTTAACGACGTGCTTGGCGTGTTCGCACAGGGCGATAGGGTTATAGTAAACCTTGAGTGTGCACTTACCGAGAGCGAAAACAGAATACCCAAAAAAGGTCCTAACCTTAAGGGACCCAAAAATTCAGCCGATACGCTTAAAGCTGCCGGAGTTACAGACTGCACACTCAGTAACAACCATATATACGACTTTGGCAGAGAGGGCTTGAAGGACACTCTGGAACAGCTTGACCGCGTGGGGCTTAAGTATACGGGAATCGGTAAAAACTACGAGGATTCAAGAAAAGATCATACTATTGTAATTGACGGCATTACGGTTACTATCGTAAACGTGTGCGAGCACGAGTATACGTATGCTACCGACATCCGCGAGGGCGCAAGACCCTTTGATGAGTTTGAAACAATGGACGATATCAGACGTGCAAAAGCAAGTGCCGATTACGTTATTGTCGTTTACCACGGTGGCAAGGAGTATTGCAGATATCCCTCTCCCAGACTTTATAAGGCGTGCCACGAAATGGTTAAGTGCGGTGCGGACGTTGTGCTTTGCCAGCACAGCCATATCATCGGAGTTTATGAGAAGTTTGAGGGGGCACACATTCTGTACGGTCAGGGCAACTTCCACTTCGTAAAATATATGAATAAGGATTTCTGGCAGGAGGGACTTATCGCCTTGCTTGATATTACGAGAGAGGGAATTGACATTGAGTTCACCCCCGTTAAGGCTATGGAAGAAGGAATCAGACTTGCAAATGCCGAAGAAAAAGCTCGGATAATGAGCGACCTTTGGGAGAGAAGCGAGTCTCTCCGTGACGGCACGTGGATAAACGGTTGGCGTGAGTTTGTGGCTACGGTTGAGTCCAATTACAAAAAACACGCAGGCTTTACCCTTGAATCAACCTCCGACGAGTATCAGATGTTTGCCCACTATCTTGATTGTGAGGCGCATACCGACATATGGCGTGAGCTGTTCAAGACTTGGAACCACACCAACGAGTTGGACTAAATACATACTGAATAAAAAATCCCCTTGTTGCAGTTTTCTGCTTTGAGGGGATTTTTTGTTATCTGTTGTGTTTTGTATTTAACTCGCTTATGGAAATACCTGCATTGTGCGGTGTGGGCTTCCATTCTACCTTACGGAAGAGGGCGACGTACATAGAAAGCTTTCCGACAATTTCGAATATTGGGAAGGTAATGCAGAACCAAAGCTTTTTGTACCATTTTATTTTCATAATTCGCTTTCGCTCGACTATAAAAATGTATACCGCTACCAGAATGCTGCTCAGAT
>JAFTLM010000180.1 GCA_017455945.1 Clostridia bacterium
ATTTGCTCCGACCTTGAAAATACAGCCGTACGCATAACCGGTCTTTTGTACCTATTGTAGGTCGAGGCATAGACAATATCCCTTTTCTCCCTTGATGTGTCAAGGAGCATATGAACACCGACGAGTTTGTTGGGCTAATGATTGGGAGCTTTAGATTGCTGTCGGAGCGTACTACCGCAGGCGGCTGGGGACCGCCACCCCATCCGCCCTCACGAAACAGTTACAAGAAAAACCTCGGTGTTCAGCCGAGGTTTTTTGTATTGCGACGGATATGTTAGCACTAATCATATTTCGTGAATGGCGAAGCCGGTATGCCCGCACCGGTCAGGTGCCAGGTGCATAACGTCCTTGGGCTCTCTGATTATCCACTTTCCGTTGGTGAAATCAGGAATGGCCTGAGGCATTCCGCCCGTGGCTATGGAGTCGGCTGAAAGCGCCGTTATGCTCATCCACGCCGCACAGTCGTACACGTCAATTGGCATCTCTCCGCCCGCCCTGTATGCGTCAAGGAACGAGCGGAACATTATGGCGTCCATTCCGCCGTGACCCTTCTTACGCTTCTCTTCGGTCATATCCAGCCAGACCTCGGGCATATATTTTTCATAATACTCCTTGGCGTTGCCCGCGTAGGCGTCAAGATACTTCTCAGCCTTCCACATCTCCTTCATTCCGTCAAGAAACAGCGTGTTCGTGTCCTGGCTGTAGTAGCCCTTGGTTCCCTTGACGGTGAACTCTCGGCTGTAGGAACGCGGAAGCGTGGTGTCAAGCTTGAGTGCGATAGTCTCGCCGTTCTGGCAGGTTATTATGGTGTTTACCACGTCGCCCTGGTTGAATCTGCGGCCCTCAAGCGTAGGATCCTGCTCCACAAGCTCGGGGTGGTCCTTTATGTACTGCTCCATTCCAAATGCCCCCGAAGCCACCGAAACCAGCGAAACCATGCGGTTTCCGCGGTTGATGTTCAGAAGTCTGGCGATAGGGCCAAGCTCGTGGGTGGGATAGTTTTCAGCATTCCGCAGGGTGTAGTTGCGAAGCCTGTAGTGGCGATTGATGTTTCCGTTGGCTATTTCGGATCTCAGGTCGTGACCGTAGGCACCCGAACAGTGAACCACTCTGCCGAGGATTCCCGAACGTGCCGCGGCGGTGGCAAAAAGCTCGTTTTCGTTGTAGCAACAGTTCTCCATAAGCATAAACGGAGTACCCGTCGCCTCGTGAGCGTGAACCAGCTCCCAAAGCTCCTCGCAACTGTAAGCTCCGCCAACTTCAAGCGCGGTGGCTTTGCCCGCCTTCTGGGCGGCTATGGCTATCTCCACGTGGCTCTCCCAGGCGGTGGCTATGTAAACCGCCTCAACGTCCTCTCGGCTGAGAATTTCATTGTAGTCGGTAGAATAAACGGGCTTGTTGCCCATCAGCTCCTCAACCTGGGCGGCGGCGGCTTCGTTTCGGTCGGGATAGAGGTCGCAAACTGCGACTATCTCAACGTCCTCAAACTTCGAAATTACACTTTTAATCATACTGAGTCCTCTGCCTCCAAGGCCGATGACCGCAAGTTTAACTTTATCTTTCATATTGCTACCCCCCTTTTTTGTGTTCAGTATACCATTTTGAAAAAAATTTGTCAACAACAGTACACAAATTCAAATGCTTTTGTGCAAAATTCAATAAATTTGTGCCACGCAGGCAAATTGTTCGAGAATGAGGAATGCAGAAAATGACAAAATTCTTAAAATCCTATTGTAAATTCGGAAAATTTGTGGTACAATACTGAAGATAACTACGTAATTATTCGACGAGGTACATATAAATGGTTTGCAACAACATACTTGACGCCATAGGCAACACCCCCATTATCAGACTTCAGAAGATGGGTGACCCCGACGGCGCGGAGATCCTTGTAAAATTCGAGGGTCTCAACGTGGGCGGCTCCATAAAAACCAGAACCGCTTACAATATGATTCGCGACGCCGAGGCACGCGGACTTATTAACGAAAATACCGTCATAGTCGAGCCTACCAGCGGAAACCAGGGCATAGGTCTTGCCCTCGTGGGTGCGGTGCTTGGCTATAAGACCAAGATAATTATGCCCGACTCGGTAAGCGAGGAACGCAGAAAGTTAGTCAATCACTACGGCGCGGAGGTAATTCTTATCCACGACGCGGGCAATATCGGTGACTGCATAGAGGAGTGCCTCAAAACCGCCCTCAGAATGCAGGCGGAGGACCCCTGCGTGTTTGTCCCCCAGCAGTTTGAAAACCCCGCCAACAGCGACGCCCAGAGAAGCTTTACGGGCGTTGAGATTCTTGAGCAGGTGGGCGGTCCCATACACGGATTTTGCTCCG
>JAFTLM010000181.1 GCA_017455945.1 Clostridia bacterium
AAGACCTTTGTGGCAAGCGGAAAAAAGACCATTTCCATAATGGTTGTTCAAAAGACGAATACAGAGGCCGAGTCGAGAATTTCGTCTGTTAAAGCGAATGAACTTACATATCCCTATTTTACGGTATTTAAGGATGCTTCTGCGAGAAACGATGCATACGTAAAGCAGCTTGTTGACGACCCTGCCGAAAATCAGGCTATCTGGGATTACGCAAAGAAGATATACGACGAGTGGTACGCAAGATACGAAAGGCTTAAGAATACACCTCTTGCGGAGGCGGAGCTTATCGTTTCCGATGCTACTCAGTACAGCAAGACAAGTACCTCACCCGGTTCTAACCCGAACGGCACTTGGAAAACCTACAAAACCAGAACCTACGGCGACCTTACCGATATGTCTGAGTACGTCGACGTTACCGCCGAGCCCAAGTTCGATAAGTACGGCGGAATTATGGACGACACTATGAGACAGGAGGCTACGGGCTTCTTCTATTCTACAAAGATAAACGGCAGATGGTGGATAATCGATCCCCTCGGCTATCCTTGCTATATAAGAGCACTCAGCGGTATAGTTTATTCTTACCAGAACTCGCCCAAGCAGAAAGAGGCTGCTTTTGAAAAGTATGGCAATCTTGATAAGTGGGCAATCGCAACCACAAGACACCTTATGGATGACCTCTACTTCAACGCAGGTGCAAGCCCGTCCGAGCAGATAAAGAACGTTGTTGACGGCATTGCTTGGCAGGGAGGCACAGGCTTTGCAAGTGCTTACGGAAGCAAGATAGGCGTAAACAACTCAAACGGCGGTTCTACCACTTTCTCAGAGAACAATACGATGCCGGTGTTTGACCCCGCATTCGTTACCTTCTGTGACGAGAGAGCGGCAACCAACGTAACCTCTCGTGCAAATGACCCCAACTTCCTTGGCTGGACGCTTGACAACGAGCTTCCCATGCAGAAGGATATGATTTACGACTATATGAACATTTCCCCCGCAAAGGACGTTAACCTTTACTCTTACGCTTGTACCTGGTATTGGGTAGTCCGGATGACGGGCAAGGAAAAGCCTACCGACGCCGATATCACCGAGGAGCTTGAACAGCTCTTCCGAGGCTTCGTTTGGGACAGATACTATTACGTAACCACAAACGCGGTCAGAAAGTATGACCCCAACCATATGATTCTCGGCACAAGATTCCTTACAGTCGTTAAGGACGCCCCCTGGGTGCTTCGCTTCTCGGCGGAATATCTTGACTGTATAACCATCAACTGGTACAACGCGTGGGAACCCCAGGCAGAGAACATTTATCTCTTTGCCACCAACGCAGACGTTCCCTTTATGGTAACCGAGTTCTACGCAAAGGCAGAGGAGAACGAGGACGGACTTGCCAACACGACGGGTGCGGGCTTCTTTGTAAGAACCCAGCAGGACAGAGCCGACCACTATCAGTCCTTCACGCTCAGACTTCTTGAGGCAAAGAACTGCGTGGGCTGGCACTGGTTCCAGTACACCGATAACGACCCGACGGGCAATCCTACCGACCAGTCGAGTATTGACGCAAACAAGGGTATAGTTTCCAATACTCACACCGAGTATACCGACCTTACCGACGATATGATGGATATCAACAAGAACGTGTATACGCTTATCAAGTATTTCGACGCAAAATACGCTGAATAAGCACCTCCCGGGCGGGCTTAAACGCTTCGCGGTGCACGCAGTATAGTTGGTGTTGACATATCTGTCACAAAAAGATAACCGATGTTTAAATGACATCGGTTTTCTTTTTGATAAAATGTAAGTATATTTTGGTAAAAACGCAAAAATAATGTTGACATGGGCGGTGATTTTGTGATATAATATACAAAATCCGTTTTGAGGTTTAAACCCGAATTTTTACAAGGAGAAAAACACTATGAAAAAAAGATTTCTTGTGCTTGTGCTTGCACTTGTGATGCTTGTTCAGTGCGGTTGTGCTGTGGCTCCCGTTGCGGAAAACGTAGAGGCTGAGCTCGCCGACAAGATCATCTCAAGCGACGACACCGTAAAGATGAACACAACGTCGTCTACACCGATCAACGTGGTTTCCACCGACCGCGCTTACGTGAGAGGCGGTACGTGGAAGGATAAGAACTGGCATCAGATTCTTGAAGAACGCGGTCTTGACGATATGATAATTATCAAGAACGGTTTTGATCCCAACGGCGAATACTGCCGCGTGGCACTTTTCAGATACGACCTCTCCGGTCTTAAGGCTGAGGACATCGGTTACGCTACTATGTTTGCGTCCTTTTCCGATATTCAGCCCGACATTGCGGTTGAATTTGACTTCTACCTTGTGGACAACAACTGGGATGAAAAGACGGTTACAATGAATACTCTTCCCAAAAAGCTTTTGGAAGAGCCTGTTATCGAGGGGTGCGTTTTCAACGGTGCTGAAAAGTCGGATGTGTCGAACGGTCTTAAGATGCTTGTAGCCGGCGGAAATACTAACGTGACCCTTATGATGGTTCAGACAACCAATACCAATAACGAGTCGAGAATCGGATTTGCCAAGGCTACCGACCTCTCCTTCCCATATTTCACGGTGTTCAAAAATGCTGAAGCCGGAAATCAGGCATACGTAACACAGCTCGTTGATGACGAGGCTGAAAATCAGGCTATCTGGGATCACGCAAAGAAGGTTTACGACGAATGGTATGCGAGATACGAAAAGCTTAAGAGTACACCTCTTGCAGATGCGGAGCTTATCGTTTCCGACCAAAGTCAGTACAGCAAAACCAGCACCTCACCCGGTTCTAACCCCAAGGGTACCTGGAAAACTTATAGCACAAGAACCTACGGAGATCTTGCCGATATGTCGAAGTACGTCGACGTTACCGCCGAGCCCAAGTTCGATAAGTACGGCGGCATTATGGACGATGCTATGAGACAGGAGGCTACGGGCTTCTTCTATTCCACAAAGATAAACGGCAGATGGTGGATAATCGACCCCCTGGGCTATCCTTGCTACATAAGAGCACTCAGCGGCGTTGTTTATTCCTACCAGAACTCGCCCAAGCAGAAAGAGGCGGCTTACGAAAAGTACGGCAGCCTTGATAAGTGGGCAATCGCTGCCACAAGACACTTGATGGACGACCTTCACTTTAACGCTTGTGCCAGCCCCTCAAGTCAGATCAGAACTGTGGTTGACGGTATGATCTGGCAGGGCGGTCCTTCCGTTTCCGTGAGTGCATACGGATCGTCTGTAGGCGTAAATAACTCAAACGGCGGTTCTACTACATTCTCCGAGAACAATACGATGCCTGTGTTTGACCCCGAATTTGAAACCTTTATCGAGGGAAGAGCGGCAGAGTATGTTCCTGCTTATGC